>NZ_JAHPYX010000033.1:0-13648 GCF_019058535.1 Candidatus Borrarchaeum sp. | reverse complement strand
CCCCACTACTGATTAATGCTTCCATTACAATCCGCACGCTTCCTGGCATGCCTAATCTTATTTGATTTGCTCTTTCAATAATAATTTTTGCACTCATAGATGCAAGAGACGCGGCATACTCTCCATAATATTCGTTTCGGAGTTTATGTGCAAGTTCCCAGTCCAAAACTGCAGTAGAGTTGCTTATTATATCCCCACAGCCAGCAGCTAGTAACCGATAAGGAGCTTTTGCGATAATTTCGGTATCAGCGATAATAGCTATTGGAGGTTTAGCAGGAATTGAGTGTGGTATCATGGGTTTTTTAATAGACGCTCTTGGCGAGACGATTCCGTCATGTGATCCTGCTGTAGGTACACTAATAAAAGGGATGCTCAAATTCATGGCAGAGACTTTCGCCACATCTATGACCTTTCCTCCACCAACTCCTAAAACGATATTGATGTTCGATTCACGGATTCTTTTCTCAACTATTTCTACTTGCTCTAAATTAGAATCTTTGATGATCAACTTAAGCGGTTGAAATCCCTCATCTTCCAGTGAAGCAAGAACTGTATTTCCTGCAATATCAATTGTAATTTCGTCGGCAAGGACTAACGGCGCTTTTCCAAAATCTAATTCTGTGCATACTTTTCCAACATCAGTAATTACGCCTCCGCCAATTAGTACTTCACGCGGAAGTTGAAACCGATGTTTTGCTTCAGATGCTTCCATTTAATGCACTATCCTCGCATTTACAATAATAATAGTGATGATAATAATTTTGTGTATCAATTTTATTTTTCTCAATAAATAGTCAAATTCAATTTGCGTATAAACATGACTTGTAGCACCATGAACTTAAAGGTATTCCTTTATTGCGGTAGTCGTTATGATTCCCGATGAGAGCAGAATGTTATGACATAGCGTTGAAAGAGATGTTATATAAAGTTAAAACCATGTAAAGCGTAATTTTAAAGAAAGAAGTTAAGAAAGGTTTGTGATTGCCTTTAAAAATGAGATAAAACCTTTTTTCTTCCGTTACTGAACGTAAAAAGACCTTAACTTTAATCATAACGTTGAAAAAAACTCATTTCTTTATAAACGAACATCATGTCTTTATAAATAAAGCGCGGCCGCAGTTCATTTGAGTATATAAAGTCCGCGATTTTTGGTGGTGCTTAAATTACTTTGTAAAATACCAGATAGTAACTCAATCTGAGTTAATTAAAAGTGAGATAACAAGCAGAAAGTTGAGGAACTCCAGGCGCAATTACAAGAACAAGAAGGCAAGGGGCAAGGGGATTACTAGGAATGATTTATACAGCCAAATTCAGGATCTATCCCGACAAATTACAGGAACGTAAACTCCATGAGATTTTTACCATCTATAATCGAGTGAAACGCATCGGTTATAATCTGTTGTTTCACGGCGAGGATTACATGACAGCACGCTTCGGTGAAGTACAAATCATCCAGCAGTGTTTGATGAGTCTGTGTCATAACAACCCTTATGTCAACACCATCTTAATCGATAACAAGCAGAAACTGGAAGCACAAAAAACGTGGCTGGAAAAACGACGGGACTACATGACCAAACAGCTAAAAACTATTACTAAAAAAATCAACACCATAAAGGAACAGGATACACACGACAGACGGTTAAAGGGCTTATACGCCTGCAAATCCTCGATCATGGCGAAATTACATAATTTACACCTCGAACCCGTAGTATTTGGCACTAAGAAATTATTCAAAGACCGAATACGCGGCAACATAACTAGGGAAGAATTCAGGATACGACGGGATTCATCTTTCAGGTGTGTTGGAGTGAAAGCTAGAGGTGTAAAAAACTGGAATATCAAAATATTATCCGATAAAACAGTTAAGTTACGCACCTTTTCTAAACAAAAAGGTCACAAATGGTTGATTATCCCATTGTCCTTAAATTCTGTGCAGGAAAAATGGTATCAAGAAATTCTTAATGCTGATAAATACACTGTGACCGTAAAAAGGAAGGTCTTTATGGGAGAAATACGTTACTTTGTCCATGTGTCTTACGATATTTCAGAACCAAAACCCACTTACGGCTACGAAAACGGCACGATTGGACTGGATTTCAATTATAATTTTGTAGTGTTAACCAATGTGGATATGCACGGCAATTTACTCTCCTATCATAACATCTCGTTTGGCAACCTTCACACTTATAGAAAAGATAAACGAACTGATTATATCGCTTATAAGATGGATAAGGTCGTCAATTATTGCATCAATAAGGGTAAAGGCATTGTGATCGAGGATTTACAATTCGATCAAGAATTTTCCTATAATACAAAACGCAATCGGAAATTAAACAATTTGAAGACCACCGCCCTGCAATTATTGGGGCGAAAGTGCAAAAAACGCGGTGTGTCCATCCGAAAAGTATTTCCAGGATATACCTCCCTCATTGGGAAATACAAATATTCACGATTACATAATTTGTCAACCCATCATCTCGCAAGTTATGTAATAGCTCGAAGAGGACTGGGTTTCAAGGAAGCAATTCCAGCCGTCTACGATTGGGTGCTCTCACAAGTTGAGGATTTTATAGAGCCTCATTTGAAAAAGGGCGGTCCTTACCGTAGCTGGTCGATGATCCATGACCTCTTTGAGTATAGCGGGATAACCTCCTTCAAGACTGCCGAAATACTGAAAAAAACGATATTGATGAAGCAAGTGTTGAACTCGGTGACGAGCGCACAGCCCGATAACCTTAAGGCTGGTCTTTCCAAAAACGGAAAGATTGATGATTTTCATAAAGCGTGGGATTTCATAAACGATTCCGCTGTTTTATAAATAGTTGTAAGGTTTGCGTATAACATTAATGTTTTTAAAAGTGATACATTTTTAAAAAATAGAATACAAGCAAACATCTGCTTTCTTGCTCATCAAAAAATCAAAATGATTTCAAAATCAATTTAAGGAGATTTAAACTAATGCCTGAAGGACCTGAAGTCGAATGTACTAGACAATATCTACAGTCATTAATTGGGAAAACAGTGAAGAAAATTCAATTAACAGAGCTTTCACAAAAATATCCCAAATACCAAAATAGACAATCAGACTTTGATTGGTTTAAGAAACAACGATTAATTAATATTGAGCGTATAGGTAAATTTTTAGTTTGGCGTTTTGATGGAAAGATTATTTTAAATCACCTAGGCATGTCAGGCAAGTGGATTCTCGTAAAAAAAGGTAATCAAAAGCTGCCTTCACATTCTAAGGCTCTGATATACTTTGAAAAATACCCTCAATATGCTATTTTTGATGATATTAGAAATTTTGGACAGTTTAAAGTCTTTGAAAGTTATGAAAAAGTGATGCAGCATGACCCAATAAGAAAAATGGGTGTAGATGGATTAGCAAAACCATTTCCGATGAAAGAATTTCTCGTCAAACTCAACAAGCCAAATTACGCAAACAGGGAAATTGGCGCTATATTAGTTGATCAAAAATTAGTAGCTGGGGTAGGTAACATCTATAAGTCAGAATTATTAGCTTTGGCAAAAATAAATCCAACCCGACTTGTAAAGACTCTCACCAAAAAAGAAAGAAAAGAACTTGGGATATCGATATCAAAAACGCTCTGGAAGGCAGTTGATTGCAATGGAAGTACCTTGAGCACGTTTCAAATTCCAACAGGTCAAGAAGGATCTGCACAAAACTGGCATAAAGTCTATGGGAAACATGGTGAAATATGCCAAAACTGTAAGACAGAAATAACCCGTATTGTCCAAAACGGAAGAAGTACCTTCTTTTGCTCGGAATGCCAAAAATGAGTATGATTGTAGAAAAAAGAAGAAATTAGGTTATTTTTTCTTGACTAGGGCAACAATCTCATATCCTTCTTTGTGGACTTCTAGCAATTCATTTCCAGTGTTTTTTGCCCATCTTTTAATGTCTTCCAGAAAAGCTGGGTCATCTGCAATAATCTTCAAAACCTGACCTGATGATAATTTATTAATTTCTTCGCGGGTACGAAATATAGGTTCTGGACAGTAGAGCCCACTGCAGTCCACTACATTATCCGCCTTTTCTTCTGACATAGAAATCTCCTCTACTTATTCTTCTTCTCTTCAAAAGGTAAATAAAGATAATCTCTTCGTATATTTAAGGATTTATTTTGGAGCAATCGGTACTTTAGGGAACCATTTAATGTTTTGTGGTATGAAAGAATCTATACAAGAAATGCACGAAGAAAAGGCTTTAAAAAGTAGAGCTACGTCTTTAACCTCCAAGGTAAAAATCGAAATTTATTTAAAGACTGGGGATAGAGTAGAGACGAGGCTTACTCTTTTTCCTCATAAAGTTAATTTAGATTCATATTTTTAATTTAATTCATTATGCTAAGGTGTTTGGATGACCACGACTCTTGGTTTAGTCCTACGCGATGGAGTGATTTTAGCAACTGATATGCGGGCCACAGCAGGCTATTTCATTTCACATAAACATGCACAAAAACTCTTCAAGATTGATGATCATCTTGGTGCTACCATAGCTGGAAGAGTTGCAGACGCACAGCAAGTCATGGATTGGGCTCAAGTTGAAGCATCACTCTATAAACTGCAGCGCGGAGTTCCAATGCCAGTTAGGTCAGCAGCACGTTTGATTGCTAATATTCTTTTTCAATCAAGATACATGCCTTATTATCTCCAAAGCTTGATTGCTGGAGTTGATTCTACAGGTCCTCACTTATTCATACTGGATCTTCTTGGAAATCTTGTAGAGGAGAAAAGTATTTCGACGGGTAGCGGATCCCCGTTCGTTTTTGGACTATTAGAGGATCAATATGATGAAGGAATGACTGTTGAAGAGGGAAAGGATTTGGCAGTCAGAGCTGTACATTCCGCGATGGAACGCGATGCTGCATCTGGTGATGGCATTGCAGTTGCAGTCATTTCTGCGGAAAAAGGCTTTACACCAGTATCTGAAGATGAAATTAAGCAGATTTTGAATGGATCGAAGCGATAAACCCCGTATATGTATATGGATGTTTTCTTTCTACATTTCGCTCTTTTCATTGTTCAAGAGTACCTAGTCTTCCTTAAGTTATAGTAAACAGTAGATAACATAGTTTATCATTATTGGTGATTTAATGTTTTTAAACGACGAATTTAACAAGATAAAACACACAATTCTAGAAAGTATTCCTAAAGACGCAAGTGTTTCTGATATTGAATTTGAGGGTCCTGAGATTGCTATTTATTCAAGAAATCCAAAAGTTTTGTTAAATAATGGCGATATCATAAAGGTACTTGCTAAACGTTTACGGAAACGGTTGGTTATTCGATCTGACCCTGCATTACGAATGCCTCCGCAACAGGCTGAAGCAGAAATCAAAAAGATAGTTCCAGAAGAAGCAGAAATAAGTTCCATTAACTTTGATGACAATGTCGGAGAAGTTATTATTGAAGCAAAAAAGCCTGGATTAGTTATTGGCCGTAATGGAACTACACTCAAGGAAATCACACGTAAAATATTTTGGCGTCCTTCTGTTATACGAACTCCTCCTATTCAGTCCCGAATTGTTTTACAACTAAGACACGCTCTACAAAAAGACAGCGAGAAACGAAGAGGGATTTTAAAAACAATTGGTCAACGAATCCATAGATCAGTCATAATGCGCAACGGTTGGTTGCGTTTTACAGCATTGGGAGGCTTTAGAGAAGTTGGTAGAACATGTCTCTTTGTACAAACTGCAGAAAGTAATGTTTTAATTGATTGTGGTATAAATGTTGGTACTTCTAGCCAAGGTAATTCTTTTCCTCGATTAGACATGCCAGAATTTGATCTTGATGAATTAGATGCCGTTATCATTACTCATGCTCACTTAGATCATTGTCTCCCGCCCGATACTCCTATTCGAATGGCGGATGGCCGTTGGAAACCAATTGTTGATGTTGAACCTGGAGAGCAGGTAACCAGCTTCAATTGGGAAACTGGTGAATTTGAGCCAGCAAAGTGCACTGGAAAAACTGTAACAAACGGCCATCAAGAAATATTAGAAATTATTACACCTTATCACCAACTCGTTGCTTCTCCTAATCATCGTTTTTTCACAATTCAAGAACTTGAAGTTCGTGAGGTTGAAGCTCAAGATTTGCAGGAAGGGATGCTTCTACCTATTCAGCGTCCTATAATGGTTGAAAAAACCTCACCTGTTAAATTGGTAACTGATATTCAATATGAAGGATTAATCCCTCTCACTACTGATATAGGGGAATTCTTACGAGAACTTCGCTTAAAGCGACATCTCAAGCAAGCACAAGTAGCTAAAAGTGTTGGTGTTCATGTAAACACAATTTCGAAAATTGAGACTAATCCTACTTCTACAACTCTGCCTGTTATTCGCGCCATAACTGAGTTTTATAACATCGAATGGAAAACTTTTGCTGAAAAATTTGAATTTCCTAGACTTCCTGAGACTCTCACTCCTGAACTTGCTCGATTAGTCGGGTACATTCAAGGTGATGGTCACAAATCTAATGAATATTCCTTCCGCATTACTGAAATGGATCAAATGCTAATATTAAGTTATTCCAGATTAATAACTCAACTATTTCGTGTTAAACCTTCTGTTAGAGAGAGAAAAGATACACAGACACCGACATATACAATTTCAGTAAACAACGCGCAAATCCTTAGGTTCTTAGAAAGTAATTTCTCCACTATTTTCTCAAAGAGTAAAGACCTTGAAGTCCCTGAAATAATCCAAGATGCTCCACTATCGATAAAACAAGAATATCTCAAAGGATTGTTTGACGCCGAAGGAACAGTTGTAATTGGAATCAAATTCTGTAGTTACAGCCATAAACTTTTACGTCAAGTCCAGTTTCTCCTTTACCAGCTTGATATACCTTCCTCAGTACACCTTAAAGGCAATGTAATACGTCTAGCTAGTCCCTATGCCCTTAAACGATTTTCCGAATTGGTAGGTTTCACCGCTCCAACGAAAAACAAGAAGTTAGAAAAGAGGCTTTCATCATTCTCTGACGAAAGATTTGTTTATCCATCGTCACTTATACCTATTTCTTCAAAGGATCTTGAAACCATTCTACGAGAAATTGGAATACTTGGTAGGATACATAACAGTCCTCGCATAACAGAACTTCCTATGGCAATTCTCGATTGGTATCGTCGCAAAAAAGGATATGTTACACGACCAACTGTTGAACAACTTTTAGAAGTTCTATTGGAACGTTATAATTCTATTGAACTCCTCAAAGGAACGCTAAAACATAATCTACTTACTGCCCGTCAACAACTCACGATCCCTCGATCAATAGTCGCTGAGGCAACTGGCCTATCTACAATGCAGATTCAATACCGCGAGGAAGGCAATTTATATGATTTTGCAACCGAAGAAATCGAAGAATTCCTAAAAACACAAATAGACAGAATCCAAGACAGCATTCGTGATATTGTCCAAAAGATTCATCATATTCTCACACTCAATGTCGAATGGCATCGCATAAAACGTATCAATAGTTCTCCCAACACCAAACCTCTAATTGACATCGAAGTGCAACCCAACCGCAGTTTCGTCGCAAAAGGAATAGTTATCCATAACTGCGGCTTTGTTCCTTTTCTATATAAATATGGTTATCGAGGTCCCGTTTATTGTACCAAGGCTACTCGTAATTTAATGACCTTGTTGCAACTCGATTACCTAGATGTTGCTGAACGCGAGGGAAAACTCTCTCCATACAAGCAAAAAGATGTGAAAAGCGTTGTTCTCAATACTATCCCTCTTGATTACGGGGAAGTGACAGATATCAGCCCTGACGTAAGATTGACTCTCCATAATGCAGGACATATACTTGGAAGTTCTATATCACATCTCCACATAGGAGACGGCCTATACAATGTCGCTTATACGGGCGATTTTAAATTTTCTAAATCAAGATTACTAGAGGCTGCCACATCACATTTTCCTAGGCTTGAAACCCTTATTTTAGAAAGTACTTATGGAAATGTAGATGATAACTTGCCTTCTCGACGTGAATCTGAAAGACGATTGATTCATGCGATTAATAGAACCATTCAACAAAGAGGAAAGGTTCTAATACCTGTTCTAGCAGTAGGTAGGGCTCAAGAAATAATTGTTTTATTAGAAGAGGCGATAAGGCACAAAATCATGGAAGAAGTTCCGATCTTCATTGAAGGTATGATTTCTGAAGCCACAGCCATCCATACAACACATCCAGAATATCTTGCCCATGATCTACGTGATAAAATATTCCATTATGGTCTAAATCCATTTCTAGCAGATTGTTTCACCCAAGTAGACTCTTCAAAAGCGCGTCCTGATATAGTAGAGGGTGAACCATGTGTTATACTGGCAACATCTGGAATGCTTTCAGGCGGTCCTTCGGTCGACTATTTCAGATATCTGGCACCTGACCCAAAAAACACGGTCATTTTTGTATCATACCAAATCGAAGGAACTTTAGGAAGAAGGATACAGAAGGGTCAAAAAGAAATTCCTATGACTGGTGGAAAGAATTCTAAACCACAGATAGTTAAAGTTGCCCTCAATATTGAAACTGTAGAGGGCTTTTCAGGTCATTCTGACAGAAGACAATTAATAAACTATACAAAACAAGTTACACCACGACCTGAGAAAGTTATAACATGCCACGGCGAAAAATCAAAGTGTATAGGTCTAGCAAAGTCACTTAAAAAGATATTAAGGACTGAAACTCACGCCCCAACTAATCTTGAAACACTTCGCCTTGTTTGAGCATATCTTTCGTACTTAAATTAACTCAGAGATCTAATCTGTTTTGAATTAGTTACTGATGTTCTAGTTTAAAATGTGAGGGTAATAAAAAAATTAAAAGAGCTCAATCACTCTCTCCAGATACGGATAAACGATGGAGTTACTATTAAGGTTTCACCACCGACAATGTGACCTATATCTCCGCCAACGAAGCGTAAAATGCCACGTATTTGCTCAATTGCTCTCATACATTCACGTGGTCTTTCATAAAGCCCCGTTAGGTGAACTATCAAAATATGTCCTCGTTTAAGCTCCTTTTCTATCCCTGAGATATCTTCCAAACAAGTAGGATGTATTGATTTAACATAAATTTCAGTGTTTCCCATTAATTCTGTTATATTTTCTCCTTCCTGATCAAACATCTCAAATTTGTCTAAGTATTCACCGATGTCTTCGTCGAATGAAATTTCCTCGACTTCTTTTCCCCTAAAAAAATTTCTGAATATTGACGTAATAAATCTCACCCCTTATTGTATTTCCATACGAAATTAGACTATTTTTTTATCGAATCTCATTATTCTATAACAGAATTGTGACGGATTCTTTTATGAAAGATAATATTATACCCGTATCTCTCTAGATATTATTGTTCCCGCAAAAAAAAGTATTATGTCGGAAACAAATCGTTAAGTTATTCAAATCCCAGCTAACTCAAAATATTTATCTTTTATGTAATGTAGATTTTTAATCGCTTTTCCATGAGTTGTATTTTTAATTTCATCACTGCTCATAAGCGCTATTCCTATTCCAATGGGCTTATTTTTAAATTCCTCATTAACAGTTATTACATCGCCTTCGGCAAATTGATCACTTCTCGTTATTCCTGGAGCCATCATATCTGCCCCATTCAAAAACGCTTTGACGGCTCCTTGATCGACATAAACTGCTGGAAGCTCAATTTTCCTCTCATAAATCGAGAAAAGAGAAGGAATAAATTCGTCGCTAATTTTAAGCAGCTGTAAATTTTCGTCTACAAAGTATGCAGTTTCATTATTAGATATTTGTATTCTTTCAACTCGACTTTTTTTTGGGAAAAGTGTTGCCCCAAGATCTCCAAATCTCATTAACACCTCGTTTCTCAGTCGTTTAATGTCAGAGGATTTCATGAAATGACGTTTCAATTTCAAAGTATCGACCATTCTTTTGTGTTTTTTATTCCATAGGGCTTATTGGATCAAATTCCTATTACTTCTGAAGTTTAAAAATAGATTTAAAGATATCTTGTTTTTGAAATACTGGAATGAACAACCCAAGCAAAAAACAAAACTTTTTAAATATTCTATTACAACTTTTCCCTCCGTTAAATTACTGAAGAGGTTGGATATAATGTCAGCTGCAGATAAGCCAATAGAACTCTTACAACGATCTTTAAATGCAATCGTCCTGATAAAACTCAAAGGAGGACGTGAAATTCGTGGAAAACTCCGTTCCTATGATCAACATATGAACCTTGTGCTAGAAGAGGCCGAGGAATTTAGGGCCGATGAGATAAAGGCTCTTGGAAAAATCATCGTTAGAGGCGATAATGTTATACTTATCTCACCACCTCCACGTTAATTACTATGCTATAAGGCTAAACTAACTTAACTACCAAGGTGAATACAATGGGTAAAGGAACTCCCTCACTTGGAAAGAAAAATAGAAAGGTTCACATAATGTGTAGAAGATGTGGTCGTCGTAGTTATCACGTTCGCAAAAAACAGTGCGCCGCATGTGGTTTCGGTCGATCGAAAAGAATTAGACGTTATTCATGGACAAATAAGAAGGTAAACAAAGTAAGAGTGGTTTAGCCTTTATTGTTATGTCAATTTTGTGGGCCGGTAGCTCAGCCTGGAAGATCGCCGCGTTGGCATCGCGGAGGAGCAGAATAGATGTTCTATTCTTCGCCGACCCGAGGGTTCAAAAGGAATTGGGATGACTTCCAATTCATGAAAATCCCTCCCGGTCCACCATTAATAAAAACACCCCTTGTGTAATTAATGTATACGGGCGGGTGGTCTAGTTGGTTATGACGCCGCGTTGACGTCGCGGAGTATTCATACACTTGATGTATGGACCCGAAAGTCGTGAGTTCAAAGGAAAAAGGAGAGAATCTATCTTTCTGAAAATCTCACCCCGCCCACCATCTTATCCTAACTGTTTTTGACGAATAATTCAGTAAATAAGAATTATTAATCGTTAGATGAAGATAGATCACACTAAAATCCACTAGATTTTTAAATAGTCGAAAAACAATAAGGGAAAATGGCAAATAAAATTTTAAGTGGTGATCTTTTATGAAAATTGGCGATCTTGAATTTCCCGAAGATCTATATTATTATGCAGAACATCATATTTGGTTGAAACAAGAAGAAGAAGAAGATAAAGTTAAAGTTGGTATGGATGCCTTTGGACAGAAGATAGCAGGTAAGATCCTTTTTGTGAGACTCCGTCCCGCAGGCAAAGCTACAAAAGTTGGAAAAACATTTGGAACACTGGAGACGGGGAAATGGGTAGGACCTTTGAAGTCACCAGTCGCTGGAACTATCGCCGAAGCTAATCCCGCAGTTAAAGACAATCCTTCCTTAGTTAATGATGATCCTTACGGCGAAGGATGGCTTCTTGTCGTTGAGCCTTCAGCTTTAGATGCCGATCTTGCAGGTCTCATAAAAGGCTCAGACCAGGACGCGATTACAAAATGGATCGAAGAAGAACAGCAAAAATATGCTGACAAATTGGAGTAAAACGTATTTCTTCATTTCAATTTTCATTTCCACTTTTTTATAGTGGTGTTTGTAGTTATGTCACGAATCTATCCATGGAAGCATTATAGCCTTGTAGGTGTAGTAATCACTATATTTGGGCTTTCTCTAGTAGCTCAACTTCCAACTCTGTATCACGCTAGCCAAATTCTAGCAATTCAAAGCGCATCTATACTTATTTCAAGTCTTATTGGAGGCGGTCTAGCAGTTACTGGAGCAGCAATTCTGTTCACTGAAGGAATTGCCCGTAGAAGTAACCTTAGCGAAAGTCAAATACTTTATCCAACGTTAGGTGGATCTTTTATCTCCATCACAATCTATCTAGGAATCTATATGCTTTTTGCAGTGATTCTTTATATTCGCAAAATCCCGTACCTTTCCTTTGTTGATCCAGTTTTCCAGTTTTTGTTTTTAGTGATTGTTGCAGCTTTTGTGCTTCTACTTAGTGCGGCACTATTTGAAGAGAGAACCCGCTGAGTCAACGATCTAATTTCATTATGATACAGGACTTTGTTAAGAAACTGAGTGTTAGGTGCAAAAATTTATATACGAAGCCAGACTTTTCTGTCTAAGTCGAAAAAGTAATGGACTAAACAGGCGGCTGTAGCTTAGACAGGGAGAATTAAATAATCCTTTAATTACCTATAGCGTCGGACTGAAGATCCGATTGTCGCAGGTTCAAATCCTGCCAGCCGCACCATATTTCTTTTTAAAAATGCTTTGTGATACTTATCGCTTGAAATATTATCCTCCTTGCATTTTTACAAATAGTTTTCTATTACGTGGTCCATCGAATTCGCAGAAATATATTCCCTGCCAAACTCCTAGAGCAAGAGCACCGTTTTCTATGATTACTGTACGATCTGGACTAAAAAGTGATGACTTAATGTGAGCTGGAGAATTGCCTTCACTATGTTTATATGTGGCGTTAAATGGAACGATTTCATTTATGGATTCGATTATATCGCGAATAACATCCGGATCTGCATTTTCATTAATGGTAACGCCTGCCGTTGTATGTGGGACAAAAATAACACAAATGCCTTCTTGAATCCCTGATTTTCCAACCACTTTCTTGATCTGACTCGTGATATCAATTAGATCAACTTTTTTGTGGGTTTTAATTTCAAGTTTTTCTAACATTTTTTATTCCTCCTTCTCTTAGAATAAAGTTATAAATAATTAATAAAAGGAGATTGGTGCGGCCGCCGGGAACTCCCAATAGAAACGATATGTTCCTACTTTTTGAACCCGGGTTACTGACTTGGAAGGCATCCTCCGCATTTCCTCTTGAATATACGGCAGAGTCCTAAACCGCGCTAGACTACGGCCGCGCATTAATTTATAAAGATATAAAATCCAATTCTGTTCCAAGATATTTACCGAACTAAAATGGTGCGGCTGCCGGGAATCTCAAAATGGGTTATATACCTCAATTTTTTTGAACCCGGGTCATCGACGTGGCAGGCCGAAGTCTTAGCCAGGCTGGACTACAGCCGCACAATGTAAACTATATTCTAAGGAATTGAAACGTTTAACTTTTATTCAATTCAATTCCTATATAGAGAAAAAGCTGTTTAAAAATGTTATGACAAACTGAAAATGCGATTTCTACTCATAACACATTTCTAGCAAACGGTATTTTGAAAAAAGAACTACTTAATTTAGCAAAATCATTCGAGATCAACGCATAATGATTCAATCTAAAAAGCATTATTAAAGTCTATTTTTGATGATATTTCGTAAGAATAGAGTACTCTTGATATAGCAACATGAGCATCCAGTGATATTTTACTTATAGAAACTACTTCATCTGCAATCTCCAATGTTTTCTTTTCAAATTGACCATGTGGGAATCCACCTACAATAATTACCAGTGGTTTGATTTCAACTGCCTTTTTCATTAAATTGTTTAATTCAACCTCTTTGCCTGTTTCAGAGAATAAAATTGTATGTTTTGGCTTTATTTCATCATGAAGTTCTTTTAAAGTCATTTCATGAATAGTAAGTAAACTGGGTCCTTTTGGAGGTACTTTTTCCATTGTGAACAATTGACTCATTAATCCCAAAAAGCGGACATAATTACGTGGGAGTCTTACATTG
>NZ_JAHPYX010000032.1:0-10038 GCF_019058535.1 Candidatus Borrarchaeum sp. | reverse complement strand
GGTTTAATGTATGCAAATTTCTGTATTAGATCGATGATAGGGGTACATAAACAAACTAGACGGATTGTCGCTTCCTTACTGATTTCTTTCAATTGGAAATCTCCAATGTCGGAGTGCTTGCGAAGTTCTTGTAATAAATTCCGAATTTCAACCGACTCACCCGTTATCCGAAGAATTGTAGAACATGTATCTGATTCACGCTGGGTGGTTATCGCACTCATTGTCACAGTAGGATAACTCTTAGTGAGTTTTGACCAACATCCTCTATGTCTAATCTTTAATTTCAGGAATTCCATCAAAGTCACTAATTGACGTGTGTCATTTACCTTTAAAAATGAATTGCGAAGATATTAGGGAAAATCAACTTTAGGCCATAAAGATAAGGAGCAAACATCACAGAAAGGAGTAATTCTTATGAGTAGCAAGAAATATTTTGATGATGTGGCATCCCAATGGGACAAGATGCGAGAAACTTTCTTTTCTGAGGCAGTAAGGGAAAAGGCGTTTGCCGTGGCAAGCATCCAACCTGATCAACTTGCTGCAGATATTGGAGTTGGAACAGGCTTTATTACAGAAGGACTTCTTCAAAGAGGTTTGAAGGTAATTGCCATAGACCAATCGGATGCAATGCTCCAAGAATTAAAGAAGAAATTCCAATGTGATGGTAAAATTGATTATCGCAAAGGAGAGGCTGAAAAACTTCCTATTGAAGATGAAATTGTTGACTATGTGTTTGCAAATATGTTTCTGCACCACGTAGAGAGCCCACCAGTTGCAATTAATGAGATGGTGAGGATCTTAAAGCCTGATGGTAAGTTAATAATTACTGATATTGATGAACATAATTTCGAATTCTTGAAAAAAGAGCAATATGATCGTTGGATGGGATTTAAGAGAGAAGATGTTAAGCTTTGGTTCATTAAAGCAGGACTCAAAGAGATTATGGTTGATTGCGTAGGTGAAAACTGCTGTGCGCCATCTTGTTGTGGAGATGAATATGCAAGTGTCAGCATATTTGTGGCATCTGGAAAAAAAGTGATCTAAGAAAATAATACATTTCTTATTAAATGCTAATAACCAATTTTTCTAATGAATCAGTCAAAAAGTGCGGATTTACTAGTTTTAATGTTTATTTAGAATATTAAGATATATTTTTATAAAACAACACGAATAATGTCTCTACATTTTGATACTCATGGTGGAATGAGTGGATCATATAAAACTTGCTAAGAACAAATTAGTCCTTCAGAATTTCTTTCACAAAGTGTATACTCAATTGCTAAAATACATCACAGTTGAAGAATTAATTCTGATAACAATTTGCTTTATTAGCAGAGTCTTATTTTTGTCAATTTCTCTAGATGAATGGGATACCATAAACTTTGCCAAGGCTTTAAATGACTATGGACCAACATATGGTCGTCCTCACTTGCCTGGGTATATCGTATTTGTTTTTCTTGCATGGTTAATATATTTACCTACAAGAAACCATATTTTTTCTTTAACAATGGTAAGTGCCATCACAAGTACACTTACAATTCTGCCAATTTATCGACTTACAATTAAATTCTTTGATAGGAAAGACTTAGCGACTCTTTCATCAATCCTTTTTATTGTAAGTCCCCTTGTTTAGATTCATAGTGTTGTAGACTTAAGTGATGTATGCAATGTGTTTTTCTTGTCGACAGCGAGCTATTGGCTATATCTTGGAATACATGACAAAAAGAAATTTTATCTTGGTTCATTTGCTTTTGCATTACATTTGGGAATTCGACCTACTGATATTGCTATCGGAATTTTAATTCCCTTCATCGCATTAGCACGTATTTATTATGACGGAAATGAGGGATCCAAGATTTGGAGAAAAGAATTAATTGTATTCTTAAAGGTAATGGTTATTTTTGGCGTTACTGTTCTATTTTGGCTTCTACCTACGGTGTATTTTTCGGGCGGTTGGACTAGGTATTATTCTAATCTTGTCGGATCATATGAAAGACAATTACGTACTCATGGCATTTTTCCTGATCAACGAGCTACAATGACTGAAATAATTCAGAAAAACAGGGCTATATACAATGCGTTATTTCGAGATAGTTTTGGGTTAGGATATTGGGGAGATATTTATAAAATACTGCCTCTTCCGATTATTCTGCTTGGATTTCTTTTTTATCTATTAAAAAGTGATATATCTGATAGAAGAAATCAGTTTTTATTACTTTGGTTTATCTCATTCTTTGCTTGGGTATTTCCTCATTTGATAACAACAGTATATTCACGGTATCTGTTACCTATCGTGGTTCCTTTTTTCTTGATGTATATTTGGGGAATGAAAACACCATTTGAGTATCTATCAACTCGATTTAAGAAAAGAGGAATTTTTTTAAAAGACCTTTTAGTCTCACCTTTACTTATTTCTATGTTTGTACAGTCCGCCTATAGCGTGAATGGTCTGCATACTATTCCTTCTCCATTTACTCAAGTGGTTGAGTATGTGCAGACAAACTATTCTCCAGAAGATGTTGTTGTAATAGTCAGAGAAGAGAGAATGCACTTCGAATTCCTTGCACCTGAATATGAGATCATTGATGCACCCCATTTTGAGTCTCTTGTAAATGACTTAGTAGCCACCGAAAAAACGATATTAGTTACTTATACTGTAATAAAATGGCATTATATTTTAGAAGAAGACTGTCAACTGCTCGAAGAATTTCACAGAGCACCTAGAATTTATCCTAAAAATTCGTATACAGCTATATATTTATACATAGGAGCTTGAAACTTGTGATAAAAGAAGACTATCTAGCTAAAGGACTTTCGCTTCTCGTGATTCTTCTTTCTCTTCCTACAGTGTTTTTAATCCCTTCTATTTTTTTCAAATATATGTTTTCTTTAGATTTGGATCTAAATACCACCTTTCTGGGTATTTGGACTGAAGTTTGGCTGCATGCACTTAGTGGTCAACCACCTACAATTGCTACATATGCTCTAAGTTTAGATATAGCAGGCTGTTTATTTCTAATAGTTTCAGTTATATCCTTCCTGCGAAACTTATTCACAGAAACACCAAATACCAATAATAAGGCGATGTGGAAAGACTTTCCTTCTTTACTACTGAAAGAACCCTCTTTTTTTACCTACAGATTTGCTCTTGTAACGTTTCTGACACTTTGCAGCATATTAATAAATGATATTTTTTGGCCATCCTTAAACTTTTTAGATCAATGGTTCATAGCGCTTATCTTTTTATTTGGCGATAAATACTTTCTTCGAAAGATTGTACCACGCCTTTGGGAACACGACTTATAATTATTTATCTTATAATTCATATTCAAATCACAGGTATTTTGTATGATGTTAAGATCTTTGGACAAAATAAATTGGTATTTAGGTATTTTGTTTGGCTTATTATTTATTAAAGGAAAAAATTGCTTATTGCAGAGGAGATGCTGAAAAACTTCCTATTGAAGCTGAAATTGTTGACTATGCGTTTGCAAATATGTTTCTGCACCATGTAGAGCGCCCATCAGTTGTAATTAAGGAATTAGTGAGAATCTTAAAGCCTAGTGGCATGTTAGTAATCACAGATCTAGATGCCCATAATTTCGAATTCCTGAAAAAAGAACACTATGATCGCTGGATGGGGTTCAAGAGAGATGATGTCAAACGTTGGTTTGATGAAGCAGGGCTCAAAAACGTGATGGTTGATTGTGTAGGTGAAAACTGCTGTTCTCCGTCCTGCTGTGGAGATGAATATGCCAATGTCAGTATATTTGTTGCATATGGCAAAAAAATACTTGAAGGGTGAGCTTTAGATCATATAGTGTAAAGTTTCTCCCAATTTCTTAGAATGCGTCGAAAAAAGAAAGCAGCCGATGACTAATGGAAACATTGGCTTACAAGTTATCAGGATTATTGAAGCAGCATATACTTCCATAACAGAGAAAAAGACGGTCAGTTTGGGGGAATAATATAGACATTACACCTAGCAGGATTGCATAGAACTTAAGCCAATAGATAATTAAATTTATATGTAATTAACTTACTAAAACCAATCCAAATTTCATTAGGCTAGGGCACTGCTAATGTATAAGATACAAAATGTAAGTATTGTTATCCCTGCGCATAATGAGGAGAACAATCTTCGTTTAAATATTAAAACAATTCATGAATATCTTGCGAAATTACTTGGGTGTAATTTTGAAATCATATTAGTTGAAAATGGAAGTACTGATAGAACTGCAGTCATAGCAAAAGAATTAGAAACTGAATATCCGAACTTAAAAGCGTTCTTTTTGCCGACTCCATCCTATGGAGAAGCCTATCGCTACGGAATACTTCGAGCTAACTATGATATGGTCACTGTTCATCCTGTAGATCTTGCCTTTAGTCTCAATTTTATTGAACGCGCCTATAGACTTCTCAATAAATTTACAGTCATTCTTGGTGTACGATATCATCAAAAAAGTAAAGTTAGCCGCCCTTCCATTCGCAATTTGATTTCTAGAGTCCACACAAAATTCGTGAATACTCTTTTTGACATGCATTATAATGATGTAAATTGTCTAAAGGCATTTAGAACGCCTGTAGGAAAAAAACTGGTTAAACTTACAACAGCAAAAGGACCCTTTATAGAAGTCGAATTAGTTTGTTTATTAAACGCGAAGTCTTTAAAATTTTATGAGATTCCACTCAATCATATCGAGGAAGAAATTGCAAGGCATCCATTATACATAGTTAGATCGATTTTGAAAAATTTTATTGAATTATTCAAGCTAAAGTTTCATAAATAATATAGACACAAATAAGATGGCGACTTCTTCGAGGAGGAACTTAGGAACTACTTTGCGGGTTCGTTTCATTTAGCAGTTCGCGAAGACGTCATTTGTTTAGTGTCGTTGAGTCTAATAATCTGGATTGGCTTGTTTTAAGGTCTCTTTTTGACTCCTTATAGATTCTATTATTTATCAGTTTCAGGATTCCATGAACTTCTTTTGGGGAAAACCTGTGTCTACTGTCCAGAATTATTCATATGACACTCCTCATCTAATAAAGGATCTACAATATTTATATAAAGAGATTTTCTGAAATCGAAACCGAAAAAGTAACTTTGTATTCAATGAAACTGGTTGAAAATAATGGATCTTCAGTTTGAGAAAATGAAAGTAATTGAAGCGTGCAAATCTTTAGTAGAGTTTTGGAAAATACCGATGGAACACCTTTGTAACATTGTTATTCAAAACAAGAAAAACCTGAAAAAATATAAAAACTCTCCAGCAATTTTCGTCAACCCTTTTCCCACGGTTGAACACAAGATCGAGCCAGGAAGTCAAATATTCTTTATAAAATTGGAAAAAGAGTTAGTTCCATCCTGGTCAAATCCTAGGGAAAGCTCTGTAATGCTGCCCACTTTTGCGTCATTCGAAAATTATTGGGATGATGAGATATTGTGTTATTTGTACAATGAAGAGGGATCTAAGATCCCATTTATTCTTCGGGATAAAGAAAATAATATTCTTTTCAATATTGATCCGGAATTTCTAGTAAATTATCACTTGTATGAAAATTACTTTATTCCAAAAATTCCGCTGTATGCCAAGATCCCTTTTAGGTATCATCTTTTACCGGCCTTCATAAGGATAAGAATTCCAGGCCTCCTACAAAGACGTCATTCCGCTATTAAGTTTCCTCCATGGCCTATAGTTCAACATGTTGAATTAATCCGCTATTTATTTCTAAAGTGTATTCAATTAGTTACTGAGAAAGAACTAGCTTATCTGGATTTCTGGCCTTTTAAACGGAAATTTGCCGCCTGTCTAGTACATGATGTTGATACTTACTCGGGTGTGAAAAATGTATCTTTTCTCTCTAAACTTGAAAGAGCCTTCGGAATGAAATCTTCGTGGTATTTTTTATCGAAGGGCTATCGGTTAACCCCTACTTTTCTAGAATGGATTCTTAGGAGAGGACATGAAATTTGTCTTCATGGCTATAATCACGATGGTAAATTAGCCTTCTTAAAGCCCAAAGAGATCGATAGAAGAATCAGCTACGGGATAAGCCGTTTTAAAAACTTCATTCCTTCGGTAAGAATTGAAGGATTTAGGTCTCCGAGTCATTTAAGAAGTACAAAATTAATGAAGATCGTAGCAAAATATGTTGACTATGATATGTCCATCCCTGACACGGAAATATTATCACAAACTGCCCCTAGAAATGGATCCTGCTCTATTTTTCCATATTTTTCCAATGGGCTTATCACATTACCCTTAACGATTCCGCAGGATGCGCTTTTTCGTTTTCTCAAGACACCGCGAACTCAGATTCTTAAAATTTGGAAAAGAAAAACAGACTGGATAGAGAAGGTAGGTGGCCTAACTAGTTTAAACACGCACCCAGACAATCATTTTTCTGGAAATAAAGAAGGGTATGAAGTGTATAGTGAGTATTTAGCATATCTTTCCAAAAAAGAAGATGCTTGGGTTACCTTGCCGAAGGAAATTGCGCGATGGTGGAATTTCCGATATCATTGTAAAATCCGTAATATTAATGGAGACTATCGAGTGAATACACCAAATAGAAATCACAAATATAAGCTTACGATTAAATATCTTAGAGAAAACTAGCTAGAACTATTGGAAAAAGTATTTTCAGAATATTGTTTCAATGGCTACCCTTTTAAAAAATCGATTCCTTTAAATGTTTTTTTCGCTACTGCTAACCTAAGATTCATCCAAAAGCCAAATAGCAAATATCCAATACGCCGTATAGGTAATGTTATTTTTGAAACTTTCAAAAGAGGAAGTTCATAATACACGGTTTTATCTATACGCAAAAGTTCCTTATATCCGGTTTTTTCCGCTAGGTGTTGAGAAATTGGATTGAAACTTGCAGCTCTAATCTTTTTAACTCCAATTTTCTTGCAGTACTTAAGTTTCCTTGCAGCCAAACTTTTTCCAATTCCACGTCCCTGATATTGTTTTTTTACACAACTAAAACTATTATCTTTGTGAGTTACACCAGAAATAGCGACAATGTTTCCTTCATATTCACTTATTAACATGAATTTAGCGCTCGTGATTGTGTTCCAGGATGATAAAAATGTTGTTTTTTCTTCCTCTAAAGAGTTATAAAAAGTCTTTAGCATTTTAAGATCATTTTTATTTCTTTTAAAAAAGCGTATTACTCCGAATGTCATCGTACTACGTCCTTAGGTTTAATCGCCCCATCAATTCTCAAGTAATTATTGGATTTTGATGTACCTCTAGGTAAAGTTTATAATTATACATCGCAATCAAATGATCTTTAATCAAAATTTAAATATAATTCCCTAAAACATGTAGTTCTGCATAGGTTAGTTAAGAGGTTAATAAATGACAACAAAACCATGGATAGAATATTGGGCAGCCAATGTCCCACTAACCTTAAATTATCCAAAAGTTCCACTTTATCAATTGGTGAAAGACGCTGCAGAGGCGTTTCCTAATAATACGGCATACATCTTCCAAAATAAAAGCACAAGTTACGACCAATTATATGCACAAATTAAGAAATTTGCGACAACACTCCATACTTTCGGAGTGAAATTCACGGACAAGGTTGCGCTATATCTTCCAAATCACGAAGGCTATCTTATTAGTTTCTTTGCCGTGAACATGATTAATAATCTAATGGTTTTTGATTCTTGCAGGTTTTTAATTCTCTTTCTAATTGCAGTTTCTGAAAGTCCGACTTCATCAGCAATTTTTACAAAGGAAGTACGGGAGTCTTTTTTTAAGAGATCAATAATTTTTTGGTCTATGTCATCTAGCAAGTGTAGAACCTCCCAACCTTATAGAAATTGTGGGCAGATAAATATCAGTAAATAAACTGACATTACTTTTGTTTTTTCAGAAAAAAGCTTAATGAAACCATGTTATGGTAGAGCCTTTCTAAAAGCGTTAATTGTGTCAAGCAATCTATTTCTTAATTTAAGTATATGAAATTGTCGCAGATTAATGATGAGAAGCAATAATGGTACTAAAATAACTGTATATGGAGAAAAATATTTAAAAAATAAACTATTTAAGTTCCCTTCGATCAAAAGAGGAAGATTGTACTCTAAAAACGGATTTTGAGGCCACATAGGAGGAGTTGGGTTGGTAACAGCGCCAGTTGCTATGGCAAACATACTGTAAGCTAAAGTACTGAAGAAAATTATTTGAAACCAGCGATTTTTCGCAATGGAAGGCGTATCTAAAAGTATTCCGACAGGAATGACAAGGAAAGGAATGACACTCAATAAATACCTTGGACCATAAGCGCCGCCTCCAGACCAACCAATATGTATAGAGAACAAAAGCAACATAAGTAAAAATGTTGAACTAAACCAAATAGCTTCATTTGGATAACGTCTAAAAAACAATACAAAGCCATATATTGCAAATAGAAGATAAGGCGAAAGATAAAATTTGCCATGTGAGGTGCCAAACAGCAAACCCCTCAAAGCAAGTTGTAGGGGATATGAAAATGCTTGATCACTTTGGACTTCGACAGAAAAGCCTTGATACATATAAGGAGTTGCGAAAGGACTACCGAATATGGTATTGTGATACCACGCTAATGTTCCTAAACAAGCCAAGTAAGGAAATAGAAATAATATCAAGTTCTTAAATTCTCGTTTATACAAATAAAACAAGAGAAATGGAGGTAGTGCAAGTATATTCTGGTATTCTACACAAACAGAATATCCTAAAGCGAGGCCAGCAAGAAATACTTTTGTATTATCTTTCCTTTCATTTTTAAAATAATGAACTGTGAGATATGCAGCAGAAACTAGTAAAAATGCAGAAGTTCCATGCGCGAAAAAAGTTACTCCATAGACAAAAGCTATTGTACCAAAGGCATATGATAATGCTGTGAGAAGGCTCGTTTTTTCACTGATTTCAAATAATTTACAGAGTTCAAAGATTACCACAACGCTAAGTGCAGTAAGTATACTGCTGCATAAAACCATGAAGCTTGCTAACGTCCCTCTAATAAATACAAACTCATATTTTCCGAATATACTATACGCAACGAACTTGCCTAGAAGATAGAAAGGAATTCCCAAAAAACTCAATCCGGGTGCTTTATCTGAATAATAATTTCTACTTCCTGGAGGATACTCGCTATAGTCTGCCCATCCCGTCCAAAACATATATTTGTTAATTCTAAACGAACGTTCTTCCACGATCGCCATAGTTAAAGCAAGATGCGAGCCTTCGTTGATAGACTTAAAGCCGTTAATAAAGTAGACATACACAATTAAGACGCTGATAAAAAGACGTGTCCTTAAATCTCTAGTTAGAGAAAAAAGTGATTGCATTTTGGTCATAAGTTTTAGACCTTTTCTATTAGTTTTTTAATTTGACCTCATTTGCATCTTTGGTACTCATTATAGAAATCGCGATTCTCTGAACTACGTGATAAACTAAAGCGTTTTTTAATTTCAGGTCCATCTTTGGTGACAATCATCGTTTCTTCAGCTTATTCTACCTGAAACACTTTGGAAAAACCTATTTTCAGGTAGAATTTTCCTTAACGTGACTTTTGATCTAAGACTACTGATATTAGATTAAATTTAAATATACTTCTCATAAACAAGCATACTACAAATATAGTCAGATGAATTGAAAATGCCAACAAAACCATGGATTGCATATTGGCCTACTAACGTTCCTCTAACTTTAGAATATCCAAAAATTCCACTTTATCAATTGGTGAAAGACGCTGCAGAGGCATTTCCTAATAATACGGCATACATCTTCCAAGATGAAAGCATAAGTTACGACCAATTTTATACACAAATTAAGAAGTTTGCTACAGTTTTCCATACTCTTGGAGTGAAATACGCGGACAGGGTTGCGCTATATCTTCCTAATCTTCCCGCTTATCTCATCAGTTTCTTTGCCGTGAACATGATTGGCGCAATAGCTATTCCCTGTAATGTGGCATATCGAGAAAAAGAAATAAAGTTTTTGCTTAAGGATTCGGAAGCTGAAACCATAGTTGTCTTGGATG
>NZ_JAHPYX010000031.1:0-2872 GCF_019058535.1 Candidatus Borrarchaeum sp. | reverse complement strand
TCCTTGATCAGGGGCTATTCGCTTTAAACTCATTATGGTTCCTTCTCTTGTTTGACCTGAAGTCTAAACCACTCAATACCGTCTTTTATGATATCGGCCATAATTTTTTGATTTCCGACAACAATATGTAGATATTTCAGGGGTTCAGGGGTCTCTTTTTTTGCTTTTTCTAAATAGACACGTGCATTCGGTAAATCTGTTCCGACCATTCGCCCGTACACAGGAACCATTCGTTGTTCAGCTGCAAATCTGTCACGAAGTGCTTTAATCAGACCACGTATGAAAATATCACAACTGCTGATTCCACCGAAACGTGAAGTAATAATTAAGTCAGGAACAGGATGATCCATAAGCAGATGAAACATTTTTGCAACTGTAGAAAGTCTTGGACCACCACCTGAATCCATGAAGTTAATAGGTACTACTCTTCCATCAAAGTATTTTTTTCCTACATTTACAACTTCATCAATGGAAAAGATCCCATATCCCGCCCCTCCAGGAACTAATCCAACATATAATTTTTCTGGATCTTTTTCAAACTTTTCAGGTTCGGGAAGAAGATCTAAATAACCAATAATCCCTGCTTTATGTGCACGTGCTTCAAATCTTGTTTGTTCAGCAACATCGTGTCTTTTACTTTCAGGATCAATTCCAAGCCTAGAAAGCAAGACACTTTGGCGATACAAGGCATTATCATCCAATACAATTTTTGCATCCACAGCAATTAGTTTTGAATCATCTGAAACGATTAAGGGATTTATTTCACAAACTTTCGTATCATATTTCTGAAAAGTAGTATATAGGTTTGAAATAACCGATTGTAGTTTCTCCTTAACGTTATTTAATTGCGGAAATTGAGAAATAAGAAACGCAGTGGCATCAATTACAATATTTTCAGGAAGAAAAACAGGATTATCTGGTAAAGATTTTTTCCATATGGCATCTGGATTACTTTTGGCAACCTCCTCAATATCTATTCCCCCTAAAGCCGAGGTTATTAGAACAACATCAAAAGAAATAGGATCTGTAGTAACGCCTAAGTAAATCTCTCCTTGAATATCAATCGCTTCTTCAAGCAAAACCTTATTAACAGGATATCCATGGATTTTAAGTCTTAGGAGATCATTAACTGTAATTTTTGCTTCATTCAAATCATTGATTTTCTTGATGCCTCCAGCTTTGCCCCTCCCTCCTATTAATGCCATAGCTTTGCCCATTATTGGAAAATTAAGCTGACTAATTTTTTCAACTTCTTCCGGAGATTGAATTGTTCCGAATTGACGTGGGATTGGTATATCTTCATGTTCAAATATTTTTTTGGCTTCATATTCGTACAGGCGCAAAAACGCTCCCCCTAAAAATCATGTGGAGCCTAACTCAACTAAAATTTAGTATACTCTTCTCTAATTAATAACTGTTTAGTTTTTAATGGATTTCCGAAGTTCTAAGACCGAATTACGAAGTTTCAAGTGCGATTTAAACATTAGAATGATATCAATGATCATTATGACTTCTCAATCCTACTACAAATAGCATCTGCCATTCCCGTCGTTGAAGTGTTTCCTCCCATATCATACGTTCTTGCGTTTCCTTCTTTAATCACTTCTGCGACTGCCTGCTCAACTTGTTGAGCCATTTCCTTTTCATTCAACCAGTCAAGCATCATTTTTGCAGCTAAAATTGTAGCAATGGGATTTACTTTGTTTTGACCGACATATTTAGGTGCTGAACCATGAGTAGGCTCAAAAACAGCCATGTTATCTCCTATATTTCCTGAACGGGCAAATCCTAATCCGCCAACCAATTGCGCTGCTTCGTCAGAAATGATGTCTCCAAACATATTGGAGGTGACCAGCACACCATAATCCTGAGGATTTTTTATCAACCACATTGCCATTGCGTCAATATTAGTTTCCCACAATTCAAGAGAAGGATAATTTTTAATTAGTGTACGTGCTTCCCGAACCATCAATCCGCTGGTTTCACGTATGACATTTGGCTTTTCAACAACTGTAACTGTCTTATAGCCAAATTCATTTGCATATTCCATACTAGCTTTCAATATCCGTTTAACACCCTTTCGTGTAAAAATTCGTGTTGAGATAGCCAAATCTTCTAATGCAAAATCCCCAAATCTTTTAGCTCTTGGATGATTTTCTATAAACGCTTTCATAACAGCTTCTGGCACTGGATGCCATTCAACGCCAGAATACAGCCCCTCAGTGTTTTCACGAAAAACTACCAAATCGATATCATCACGATAATTTAGAGGATTTCCAAGATAGGCTTTGCACGGACGTAAATTAATATAAAGATCAAACAATTGACGTAATTTAACAATGGGGCTAAAATAGATCAAACCTTTGTTTTTAAATCTAGGATCGAGTTCTGCATCCGCTTCTTCCTTGGGTTTTGAAGTAATGGCTCCAAATAGAGCACAATTAGATTCTTTGAGAAGGTCAATTGTTCTATCAGGTAAAGGATTTCCCTCAGTCTTCCAAAATTCCCAACCAATATCCCCGTATAGATATTCAACTTGATTACTAAACCCTACAGTATCAAGGACTTTAATTGCAGCATCTACAACATCAACACCAATTCCATCCCCAGGAAGTACACAGATTTTATAATTAGACATAACGTTACACCATTTTCTGAGTTTTGTGAAGTTTTATTTATTGGAAATAAGATACAACTAGGGTGGTAGTTCACTGAATTAATATGAATAGAACATAATTTAATTATAAGTCTAATAAAATTGTCCTTTTATGGGGGCTTTTAATTTATGGGGGCTTTAAGTTTAACGAAAAATGAAGAACAACTTGAAAGAACCATTCAAAGATGTAGAGAACGCAACATAATTATCCCAACC
>NZ_JAHPYX010000030.1:0-5780 GCF_019058535.1 Candidatus Borrarchaeum sp. | reverse complement strand
CGTTCGCCGATAGGCAATTCATTTCCATTTTCATCTATAACACGTGCGACAATGTCAATAATTGGGATTCCTATTGAACCTCCCTTTTTTCGTGCTATTGGGCTTAAATGAGTAACTGGGGCAGCTTCTGTAAGCCCGTAACCTTCCAAAAGATTTACACCTGTCTTGTCCGCAAATTGTCGCATTACTTGAACTGGAAGAGATGAACCACCAGAAAGCGCAAATCGAAGTGAACTAAGATCAGATTTTTCAAGTTCTGGGTAGTGTAAGAGCGCGATAAACGCTGTTGGAACGCAAGGTAAATATGTAATCTTATAGGTTGAAATCAGTTCAAGTACCTTCACTGGATTAAATCTTGGCATCAAGAACACGGTTCCTGCACTTGAAAGTGGGCCTGTCATCGCACAGGTCATACCGAAAATATGCGTAAGTGGTAAGACGGCAATGGTACTTTCCTTTCCCTCTTCGAAATAAAACCAGTTAGTGAACGTTATAGCATTTGATACAAGGTTGTAATTAGTGAGCAGAGCTCCTTTGGGGATTCCAGTCGTACCTCCTGTGTAACCTAAGACTGCAATGTCTTCTGATTGTATATCTACTTCAGGAGGATTAGGTTCAGTTTTAGAAAGTAACTCATAAAAACTAAGAGTATTTGGAAAAGTTTCTTTTCCGACAATTATTACATTTTTTAGAGATGATTCTTTTCGAACATTTTCCACTACAGGATATGATTCTTCTGTGACTACTATAGTTTCAGCTCCTGAATCCTTGAGTATGAAACCTATTTCTTTTTCGCGATATGCTGCATTACACGGAACAACAATTGCCCCTACCCGATTTACGGCAAAATAACTAATTAGATAAGCAGGGATATTCGGAAGATACAAAGCAACCTTGTCAGTGTATTTTACTCCCAATGAGTGAAGAGCCGCAGCAAACTTCTCAATTTGAGTATAATACAGCTCATAACTCGTTCTTTCATCTTCAAAAACATACGCTGTAATATTTGGAAATGCTTCTGCAGATTCTTTTACCAATTGATAAAGCGGAACTTTTGGATATGTCAAAGTTTGTGGAATATCAGTTGGCCAATGTGCAATCCATGGCTTTGTTGTCATTTACTAACCCTCGTAGTTATTGATACAGTTACGCATGTTTTACCAGAACGATATTTAAATCTAATCGATAAAAGCAGGTGTCTTTTTATTAATTAAAAAAGAGATTACAAAAAACAACTTCGGAAATGAAACGGTGAAAAATGGATTGTTTCACTCCGACTTTTTTCTTCCCCGTAATTTCGTTATCGCAACTATTGCAGTTATAATGGTGCCGATAAAACCAATAACTGCCGCTAGCACAGTTGGAGTTGTCAAGAGATCCATAATGAGCTCGGTGGTGGTGGGCTCATATTCTCTAATTACCAGCGTCACTGAAGTAATAGCAGTCTCGCCTCCGGTGCTTGTTCCTGTGATAGTAAGGATATGACTTCCTAGTGTTGCAGTTTCAGTCGTAGCTATGGATAGAGTTGAGGTAAAATCTGATGTGCCTGAAATTGGTGAGAATGCTGAACTACAGCCATCTGGAACACCTGAAATGCTTAGAGTAACAGTTTCTGGCGTACCTGAGGTCCACTCAACACTGATAGTGAAATTTGTCGTTCTGCCCCTCACAACATTTCTCGATGATGGTGAGGCGTCCACATTGAAGGCGGCAACAGGAGGCGCCCCTATATCAATTTTGTAAATTTTGAGATCACCGGAATCAGCATGCCACAGGTATTGTCCATCCCACGCTAATCCTGTTGGTCTAGATCCTGGAGAGTCAAAGGAGTCGACTACGGCACCCGTAGAAGGATTGAGTTTGTAAATTTTCTTAGTATCCCAATCGGCGCTCCAAAGATTTTGTCCATCTCACGTTAATCCTCTTGGATATGTTCCTGGAGAGTTAAAGGAGTCGTCTATATCACCCGTAGACGGATTGATTTTGTAAATTTTGTCATTAATGCCATCGGCGTGCCAGAGGTAGTCTCCATCCCACGTCAATCCTGTGGGCTTAGGTCCTGGAGAGTCGAAGGAGTCGTCTACATCACCCGTAGACGGATTGAGTTTGTAAATTTTGTCACTAATACCATCAGTGTGCCAGAGGTAGTCTCCATCCCACGTCAATCCATGTGGATCAGGTCCCGGAGCAGAAATGGATGAAACAACAGATTCTTGGGCCATCGTTGGGTTCGGATACAAATAGATCGCCGATAGGAGTAAAAGTAAACTCAATAGTATTAAAGAGTTTTTTCTATTTTTTGTACACATTCAAATCCCCCCTTCAGGTCTTACTGAGATGCTTTTGGATGTTTAAATCAAAATTGTTTTATCAAATAGATCGCTATTTCGGGCAAAAAGCTAATGCTGTCCTCTAATATCCCCTCTACTCATATATAAATCGTATTGATGTATCTTGAACATTAATGTAATGGAGTATTGTTCTCAAAATGAGAACAAGCAAATTACTTAAATCAAATCATGTTTCTTGTTGGTCACATTCTTTCATTGAAATGTTAATTTCAAATGATTTATTTACGATAATGAGTTGATTAAACAAAATGTGTTTATTGTATTCATTTATCCTATCTATGCAACTTAGAAGAGATTTTAAACGGTTAGAGTGGATATAATGGCAAAAGGACAGTACAAAAGTGCATTGTCTTATCAGTTGTCTGCACTTCGACGATACCCATTCTTAACCATGGTAAGTGTCGGTCTAGCCTTTCTTGCCTCACTGTTTCAAGCTTTACCGATTATTATCCTTGGCCAAGCAATAGATGAACTGCACACATCGATGAGCTTGACGCCAAGGTTTATTACTTTTGTGTGGATGATTGTTGGAATTGCATGTGCGCTCTTTGCTACGATATTTTTAGTTGGGTATAGCTTTGCAATTATGGTTCTCCGTTGGGAGCGTGATGCCCGACAGGAGTTTTTTGAAGTCCTGCAAGACAATAGCATGACGTTCCACGACCAGATAGACAGCAAAACACTACTCGCTGTTGCCATGCAAGATATCCGCTGGATACGGTTCTCGTTGAATCCAGCTCTAAGGACGATTATTACGACAATTGGTTCATTTTTGATAACAGTTGTTTTCCTTTGGCTGATTGATTTCACAATCGGAATCATTGCAGTGGTTGGAATACCACTCTATCTCTATTTTGCCTACCGTTACGCCGTCACTGTTGAACCTATTAGACGCAAACGGTCTGAACAGAACGAAAGATTAACTAGTATTAGCCAAGAAGTCTTTAGAGGAATAGAAGTTGTTAGGGCGTTTGGTAGTGAAGAATATGAAGAAGAAAAATTTCGCAAGATTTCAATGGAGTATCAAGAAATACAGACGAATGAAGGGCGCTTAGCTGCGTTCTACCTCCCTGCTCTCATAATGACTGCTGTTACAGGATTATCTTTTCTCTATGGAGCAAATCAAGCTCTGTTGGGTATTTTCTCAGTAGGTACTCTTGTTGAGATGCTTGGGCTTTTAATTGCACTGGACGCTTATGGCTTCATATTGCCAAGATTCCTGCTTGAAATTAGAGGTGGTTACGTAAACGCCCAAAGACTTGTTAATATTTTAAACTGGAAAGATCCGATGACAGAACCCGACAAATCCCGTCTAACTGTAAACTGGGCTGGAGATATCGTATTTGAAAACGTGAACTTTAGTTATACTAACAATAATGGTAAGAATAGCAATTATGCGTTAAAGAATCTAAATTTCAGGATACCTGGAGGCTCAAGAGTTGCCCTTATTGGTGGACCTGGGGGAGGAAAAAGCACAATTCTGAAGTTACTATTGAGATTATATGATCCTACGGAAGGTCGTGTTCTAATCGATGGCACTGATCTTAGGTCTATTCATACGAAAAAGGTCAGGAAAGCTGTTGGGTTAGTTGAACAAGACATCTTCCTCTTCAGAATGAGCATCAGGGATAATATTGCCTTTGGAAATATGCTAGCAAGTGATGAAGAAGTGATTGAAGCAGCAAAACGGGCACAGGCTCATGAATTTATCTCCCTTATGCCTGATGGATATGAGACTAAAATAGGGGAAAGAGGAATGACTCTTTCGGGAGGGCAGCGACAGAGACTAGCTATTGCTAGAACTATTCTACATGATCCCAAAGTTCTCTTGTTGGATGATTCAGTATCTGCTATTGACGCACAAACCGAGTATTCCTTGAGAAAAGCATTATCAGAGGTGATGCAAGGGCGAACGAGTATAACAGTCACACAAAGGTTGAGAGCTCTTCTTGAATCGGATTTGATTGTAGTCGTTGATAAAGGTGAACTCGTGGCAATTGGAACTCACAAGGAACTGCTTAAAACCTCGGATCACTACCACCGCATCTTTGAAAAATTGCCAGGTGCATTGCAGTATGCCAATGGAGTAATCAAAACGGGAGGTGCGATATAATGTCTAGCCGTCGTAGATTTATTGGAGAAACAGAGAAGCGAAGCAGACCGATATTTGTTCTCTTAATCAGAATGCTTGAGTATGTGGGTCGTTTCAAGAGGATCATTGCCATCGGAGTTATACTTGCCTTGGTTTCAACGATTTTCCAAGCGATTGATCCATTGGTTCTTTCATGGGGAATTGATCTTGTGCTGACTCCTGGTAGCACCATTAGGGGAATTTTGCTCCTTGGCGGTATTTACGTGGGACTAAGGCTCAGTAGTTGGCTACTTAATTCCATTAATACTTGGATCCTGTCAGGTGCGCGAGCTGGATTTGTTCAAAATATTCAACAGGATTTATATAACCATCTGGTTCGTACTGATTTGTCCTACCTTAAGTCCGAACAGAGTGGGAATGTAACATCGCGAGTGACTTCTGATATCGACGATCTTGGAATTGGGGTTCAGACGACAATAGATTTTTCAAGTCAAATTCTCTTATTAGTTATAACCTTTGTAATAATGTGGCTTACGAACCCTTTAATCGCCTTGACGGCTTTGGCAGTCACTCCCGCCGTAGTCTTTGTTGTAGTACTATTTGGTACTGTAGGCCAGAGGATAATGTTGGCCTCGCAACGAGCCTACGGTAAGGTCTCTGGACAAATCGCTGAGGATCTGAGTGGTATTCATGTTGCTAAAGCCTTCAACCGAGAGGAGGAAACAGCAGCAAAAATGAAACAACTTAATCAAATGGCATATCGCCACGGATTACGCTTCATGATTTTAATGACGCTTATGCAGCCTTTAATAAGAGCAATGGGAATCATTGGAATCGCAGCCCTTTTATTTGTTGGAGGTAGCTTAGCAATTGGTACAGCCCCTGTTTTAACACTAGGTGAAGTATTTCTTGGAGTAATTCTTGTTCAACGATTTCTTTGGCCTCTGCTCGCCCTTAGCTGGATGGCGACTCAGTTTCAAGCGTCATTAGCGAGCATGGATCGTATTTTAGACGTTCTTGAAGTACAACCAACGATAGTAAACTCTCCAAACGCAGTTTCTTTAAAAGAGACTAGTGACGGCATCACTTTTGAAAATCTATCATTTGCGTACGTAGAAGGAACAAAAGTACTAAAGAAAATAAATTTCAAGATCGCTCCTGGTGAAACAGTTGCGATGGTAGGGCACACTGGGGCTGGAAAAACGACAGTTGCAGCCCTTGTCAATCGATTTTATGATCCTCAAGAAGGTCGAATCCTAATTGGTGATCAAGACATTAGGGATGTGACGCTTGAATCCCTACATGACACAATTGCCCTTATTTCCCAAGAACCTTAT
>NZ_JAHPYX010000029.1:0-2782 GCF_019058535.1 Candidatus Borrarchaeum sp. | reverse complement strand
TGTAATAACGGAGATACCATAGCTAACCCGCGTTGGTTAAGACACTCGGAGAAGAAAGTAGCGAAAGAACAGAGAAGAAAAGATAGGAAGCAGAAAGGGTCACATAACCGTCACAAACAGAACACAAAGGTAGCACAGGTACACCGGAAGATACGTAACCAACGGAAGGACTTTCATCACAAGCTTAGTCGAACACTGGTCGATGCTTATGACCTAATAGTGTATGAGAATCTCAAGATCACCAACATGGCGAAGAATCATCATCTCGCCAAGTCGATTAGTGACGCCGGCTGGGGACAACTCATGTGTTTTACGGAGTACAAAGCGGAGGAAGCTGGTACTTTCGTAGAATATGTGAGTGCCTATAATACCACACAACTGTGTAGTCGGTGTGGGAAGCTGGTGCCGAAAACACTGGCAACCCGCATCCACAGCTGTCCTTACTGTGGTCTTGATGTAGCACGAGATCATAACTCGGCCATCACCATTTTACACCGATCACGCTACTATGTAGCATCACGATCAGGGCAGGAACTGTCCGTCGAGCCTGTTTGACATGTCCCGTTGGGGAATGGATGATTCAGGAAGCCACCCTACTTGTAGGGTGGTAGTTCACAGCCTTTCTCATCAGCATTAAGAGGTCAATATTAGACCAACGAATGGCGCATTTGATGCTGTTTTATTTCGTCATCAGGAATTCCGAGAATCCATCCAAGCCAAGCAGTTCTTAAATTCCTCTCAAGGAATGGTATTGACCCAGCTCGCATACCTTTTTCGAATTTAACACGACTTTCTATTTCACGAAAATATTCTGCGAAGACTTCTTCTTCTTTGGGCTTTTCAAATAAAACCCATTGTAAGATCGAGAGACCTACGTTTCTAAGACTTTGACCTATGACGCCTTGAGCGGAAACTCCGATGGCATCCGATTCAGCTCGCTTTTTCTGTTCTTCATATTTTTCAAGCAATTCATCTTCGCTTCTCATATGATCACATATCCCGTAAATTTGGTATTTAATCAGGTACTTGTTCTATAGAAATGCTTTGGTTCAAACAAATTGATGAAAAGTCATTAAAAGATTTTTTTCATTTAATTTGTTGTGCTTCCGTCTCAGCTTTTTAAAAGACGAGCAAAATTAGGAGGATAATTTCTCTTTCAAGACCTTTTTTTCAGATTCTATCATCGCAATGATCTCAGAATCCATTTTAAATAGTCTGTTGTGAAAATTTGCATTCAAGGGCATTTCTTGGTATAACTCTTTTCTTTGAACTTCAAGGAGCATAGGTGAAAGTCCCATAAATTCAGCAACGCAATAAATATGGTTACCATTCTTCTTGGCAGTCTTATAGACGTCTTCAAGATGATCTTTCCACTTTGCATCACGAAGTAAGTGATGATCTACTATAATCATATCAATCTGGGAAGCTAGTTTCTTGAGGTTCGCTATCCCACTCATTAAATCCTCTTTCGGTACTTGTCGTAAATAAGTAGGCGGGCCACCAATCAAAAGTAAGTTAGGTTTTTCCTCTTCTATTAGTGATAAAGTATATTCAGACATTGGCCCTTGTACATCTGAAGCGTGGAGAATTTTTTCATCATTATATTCGATAGCTGTCATTATTACCCAGCCAAAGCGACTGCCTTCTGGTCCATGCCAGACAGGCTCAGAACAACGAATAGTTGTTTGCTTAAACATAAATGACTGACTATCTGCAGGACGAATTTCGCAATCTTCACGCTTATAGAGGTAATATGATCGTCTTTTTTGAGAGTAATTGATGGAGCTTCTGTTTGATCGATCTTTGGCTAAGATTATTTTTCCCGAATATAATTGCGCAGCAATAGTTTCATTTGTCCATTGATAGACCTGTGAGAGTGAAGTAGTATAATGATCGAAATGAAAATGTGAAATCACTAATACATCGCATTTTTTAGCTCTTTCTTGTATGAGTTCTCTAGTTAACTTCGCTGCAGCTAGTTCTTTAATATGAGGGGGAAGTCCATCTCGTCGAGGTGCCAGCGCCACACTTGGATCTATCAAGATGGCTAAATCTGGTGTTTTAACATAAAAACAAAATGATCGTGTACCAAGAGATTCCGCTCCTATAGGCTCAATATGGAGTTTTTCCAGACCTAACATGTCTGTTGCCTTACTATATTATTTTGAATGCATGATCGTCTCGATAGTTTTCTTAAATAAATATTGGTTTTTTGGATTCATTATACTTCTTTATTCAATCGAATTGACTGTGTTGGGTATGGCATGTCTATACCAGCTTCGGTCAATGCATTTTTAATATTGTTCAGCATTCTGCTTTCTGTTTCAAAAACTCCGCCCGCTTTTGTTGTATCCACAAAAACTCTAGCTTCCATATTAACCGCAAAGTCGCCTAGTTTTGTTACGACAATTTCTATCGGAGCAAAATAGCCTTGTCCTGATATTCCTGAGGTGGCTGTAGCTGTATCCTTCTCTAGGACTTCTCGTATAATTTTTATCGCTTGCGATATGTCTGACTCATAAGCTATACCTATCTTGTGGAAAAGCCTTCTTAGCCGATGCGTTGAATAATTAATTATCGCATCACTAGCTACCATTGAATTAGGCAAACTGATTAAAGTGTTATCAGGTGCGATAATAGTTGTAGATCGTAGATTAATCTCTATAACCTGCCCTACTATATCATTCTTTTTCAACTGTATCCAGTCACCTATCTTGAATGCTTTATCAAAGATAATACTAACGCCTGCGAAAATATTAGCGACCGTTTGCTGGGCAGCAAG
>NZ_JAHPYX010000028.1:0-8109 GCF_019058535.1 Candidatus Borrarchaeum sp. | reverse complement strand
TTCAACTGGGTTTCGAGTGCCGCAGCTTATGCTGCTGGTGCTGAATCCGTAGATTCTGAAGCTATGGTAGGTTGTGCCTTCGGATTTTTGGCGTTTGGGTCAGCCCTTGGATCATTTATCTTGCCCTTGCTAATGGGTTTTGTATTCGATACCACTGGCTCGTGGTTATTTGTTTGGGCAGTTCCAGCTGTAATAGCTTTATTTGGAGCAATAGTAGCCTTTTTGATCAAAAAATAACTTAATTATCAGTCAATGGTAGTGATTCAAGATTGTGAACTACCTCACGCTAGAGCAATGGGGCTTTCTTGTGTAGTAACATGTAAGGTTATGATATGATATGGCTGAAATTGGAAAATTAAGATTTCGCTGGGTCGTGTTGGGCGTTTCGTGGTTTTCGTGGTCAATGCAGGCCATTGCACTCCTAAGTATTGGTCCAATGTTGACACTACTGATTCCGAAACTTGGACTGACAGGCGTACAGGCAGGAACCCTAATGGCGGTTTCATGGATTCCAGGTATTTTCCTTGCTATCCCAGCAGGCATTTTAATCGCTCGATACGGAGGGCGAAAACTAGGAATGCTAGGTTTGCTTTCTTTGGCAATTGGACTAATCCTAATTGCTTTTTCTGCCACTTTTGAGTTATTAGCTTTAGCAAGATTCATTTTAGGAATTGGTGTAACTTTTTCAGGCGCTCCGCCTTTAGCTTGGACTATAAGATGTTTTACTCCACAGGAGCGAGGATTCGTGTCAGGAGTGTTAGCATCAGGATTTGGCACTGGAGGGATCATAGGCGTTTTTGCTATGGGTTATATCTTATCGATTTTTGGTATATTTCTGACAGCTGTAAGTTTTGGCGTTTTGAGTCTTGTTTGCATGCTCTGTTTCCTTCTAGCCCAGCAAGAAATCCCTGAAATCAGCTGGTCCGATAGTATGCCTACAAATTCGACATCATTTTTTGAACCTATGTCACAAGCATTTAGAAATTTCGAATTATGGAAAATCGGAGTCGTATGGTTTGTCATAGTTGGAATAACTACTGCTTATGCAACTTTTGCACCGACCACATTCGTATCTTTGCTGAAAATGGATGTCGCCAGCGCAGCTGCCACTGCAGGTATTGTTTCGATACTTGCGGTGCCATCTCTTCTAGGCGGCGGATGGATCTCTGATAAATTGAAGCTTAGATTCGGGAGAAAGATCATAATATGGCTACCAACCTTGATTTCTGCTCCCGCTTTCTACCTGATTGGTGCATCATCAGTTTTTTTCTTCGCAGTGATAGGTATAGTACTCATAGGCATCTTTAGCTGGGTTTCAAATGCTGGAGTTTTTTCAGCAGCAAGTGAATCGGTTGATTCTACCGTAGAAGGCGTTGCGTTAGGTTTTATAAGTTTTATGGCATCTTTGGGATCGTTTATTCTTCCTATCGTAATGGGGGCCGTATTTGATGCCACTGGCTCGTGGATATTCGTTTGGCTCGTCCCAGCCGTAACAGCGTTAGCTGGAGCTATAATAGCCTTTTCTAGTAAAATTTGATACACTTCACTTACAATTTTAGTTTCACAAGGTTTGATAAAATGAAAGCATACCTTCTCCATAATGTTTATAAAACTCGATAAACATAGATATGTACAGAGTTATCTGTACAAATATTTCGAGTGTGCATTTCTATATAAATAAAAACTATTGGAGTGGAATGAAATGTCAGTTGAATCATCCGATAATGAATTGGTAACAAAGTTAAGCGCAGCAAAGGACTTCTCAGATGTTTTTGAACTCGTTGAGGAGGCTCTTATAAAAACCCTCAATAGAAAGAGAGGCGGCATAATGCTTGGCTTACAGGATTTAGGTGCACAAAGAAACTACTTTATCGGAGCGTACCATGTGGTGGGCAGCAACTGGATAGTCATCAATAAAACTCCACTTCGAAGAATTCGGATGCATGCAAAAGAGTCCGATGAACTATATAACGCGTACCTTTTTCACGTAATGCTTCATGAATATATCCACGCTCTTGGCATCACTGATGAGCGACTGTGTCGTCAAGTTACTAGAGATGTAACCCTACAAATCATACAGGATGAAAACCATCCTGCCGTCAAGCTTGCTGTACAGGGACTTGGTGCATTGTTTCCCTTCATGAGGTATTACACTCCAGAAGACTATGCGATGCTTGAACGATCCCCAGATCAACGTGGAATGCCACGTATTGAGGTCGTTCGGGGATTTGACAGAAAAAATACACCCTATTTCAGTTAGAAAAAGGGTTTTGCCGAACTCTCCTTTTTTATTTCTCTTTTTGCAGGACTTTTCACGCGTTTCTTTTATCTAATTACATGATTTGAGCCCTTTCTAATAATTTTTTTGTGTTTTTAAGCGCCATTTTATACGTAAAACAGCAAACAAACAATCCAATGAGTATGAGGCTTCCAAAAGCAACTAAGTAGTTTATCGCTTCGAATTCGATCGTGTAAAAAATCAAAAATGGCAGTGAAATTATAAGCAAACCGATACCTAAGAAAACTATACCCACCATGGACCCTGTAACTGTAATAAAGCGGGAACGAGGTGTTGTTGTAAAGTCTGGATAGTTTGCCCCAACTGCAACTCCTATGATCGTTGCTTCAATTGTCAATAGAACAGAAAGGAGCGTAAAAACGAGCATAAAATCGAATGAACTAGCAGGGAGGATTATATAAATCAAACAAAGCGTAGCAATTAAACTGATAAGTGCAATGAACAACGATGAACTAATTTTTGCTCTTGTGAGTTCTTTTGACCCAATTGGTAAACTATATACGATTGGCATTGACTCCCCTTCTTGACCAAAAGACGTTATTCCTAGCAACCAGCCAAAGAGAATGGGTCCCATCAAGAAGAACAGATTAAAAAGTCCAGTGGGCATTTCTTCTGTTTGGGGCGTCACTAGGAGTGTAATGACCATAATAGCGGTTGAAAATAGAGGTGCGACTACAATACGTATCATCTCTTTTCTTCTGATTAATCCTCTAAGATCCTTACGGATTAATGCAACTTCGGCTGGAGCATAACCAATTCTTTGCAATATTCCTTTTCTTGGTTGATATAACTTACTAGAAATCTTTATAGAGACTGGTTGAGGCGCCCAGTACTTCTCTCGTAGTTTGACACTTGCAAAAAAGCACGATACGCAAAAAACAAGAAATAGTAATCCATACATTCCTGCCAATAGCAAATTTCCTGCTATAAGATTCAAGATTGCAATGGATGGCCATAGCAAAGGAACGTACCATGCCGAAATGATTTCTACTGAATACGCTTCGAGCAGAAGGAACAGAAAATTGAAATTAAAAAGCAACATAGCAACTAGGAATATGATAACCGAAAGAACGAAGCGAATATATACTGATGATCGCCCCCCTCTTGAGTAAAATGCTGAAGATACACGGTTAGTAATAGCTCGAATTATCTCGACTATAAATGCCCCTCCAGATAGGGCTAGAATGGAAAGCGCTAGAATACTAAACCACAAGAAGTAAAGACCTCCTCCAATGCCTACTAAGCCCAATGTGAATCCTAGTACTACAAAAATGATTGGAGAGAGAATAAAGATTGTAGAAAGCGCTGAGCCTAATACGTATTCATCAGCACGAATAGGCAACATATTGACAGCTTCAGTTGTAAATGTTTGTGCAGCTTGCGAAAATTCGAATAGGATGCCATAAGCAAGTGGAAGTCCGATCATAAGTGCAGGTACAAAAATCAGCATTTCATTTATAGTTTCACCTATGAATGCTAATTCTTCATCTATTAGTAAAACTTCATCTATAATATAGCCTAAAAAGACGCAAATGATAAACGCAAATAAGTCTAAAAGAAGTATTATTAAAGGTCTTCTGATTAATTTATTTATAGTTTGCGGGCTTGATTGTCTTCTTCTAAGAAAGGAAAGAGTATAAATCCTGCTAATACTAACAATCACTCTTAGGTTCATTGAGATATCCACTAACCATTTATCGTAAGGCATCGACAATTGCCTTGAGATTATCTGTGCCTGTAAGTTTCAAGAAAATATCTTCTAAATTTGATTCCGAAAGCTTTGCTTGTTCTTGAAGTTCATCAAGTTGTCCTCTGGCGATTATCTGCCCTGAGTGCATTAATGTAATCTGATCACACATTACCTCTGCTATTGCAAGGACATGAGTACTAAAAAGGATTGTAACTCCTGCTTTTGCAAGTTTATGTAACAGATCTTTCACGATTCGCGCAGATATAGGATCTAAGCCAGTTAACGCTTCATCAAATATAAGAATTCGAGGTTTATGAAGTAGTGAAGAAATAATGGCAAGTTTCTGTTTCATGCCACCAGAATATCCACTGATTAGTTCGTTCGTTCTTCCTTTAAGTCCGAATGCATCTAGAAATTCATTGATTCTTTTTTCTTTCGTGTCAACGTCTATCGCGTATGCATCAGCTATAAAATCTAGATATTCTACTGCTGTTAAAAATTCATACAGTCTTGGGTCTTCTGGTACATAACCAATAAGTTTTTTTGTTTCAACGGGATGCTCTAAAACACTTTTGCCAAATACTCTTATGTCTCCAGCATCAGGTTTTACAAGTCCAATTATTGACTTCATCAGCGTTGATTTCCCTGAACCATTAGGACCAAGCAATCCTTCTATTGTACCTTTTTCGATATCAAGATCTATTCCTTCCAATGCTGTTATAGAGTCATAGTTTTTTGTGACTGAACGTATTTCAAGAGCTTTCACCGAAGAAGAAATTGTTTTTGCCTCCGCTACTAAACATAAATAGCACTAGCAACTCCTTAAACTATGTTTAAGTACTTTTCCCTGAAGGCTTAGAGCAAAAAGGGAGCGGTTTCTTGGGTTAAGATACGTTTTACTAAACCGACAGGAAGATATTCGTTGCCCCTGCCTTCTGCCTCTCTAGATGTTACTAATTCCTTCTCCATGAGGCGGGCAATCACGTTATATGAGGCTTGGGATGAAACTGATAATTCATCTTTAACAAGCCCTGTTGTTATTACAGGATGAGAAACAAATAGTTTAATTACCTGTTTTTCTCTGTCTCCCAGTCTCTGGATCTTTCGAACAATTTCTGATGGTCTTCTTTTTGTAATTTTCTCTAATATGTCAATATCAATCTCGAATATTGAATCTCGTATAGCTATGGCTATGGCGGCAGAGCATAGTTTTATTGCTTCTCTAGGTGCTCCTTCTGACACTTGTGCGATGAAATTTAGAGCATCTTCAGTGAAAGGAGAGACCTCGTTTTCTTCACTAACGTCTTCTATTCTTTTTTCGATAGCTAATATCACTTCTTCCTCAGAAAGAAGATCTAGATATATGATCTCTTGAACTCGATCTGCCAGAGTATTCAAAATTTTCGGCAGTTTATCGAAGGAAAATCCGTTTAAAGCACTGTAAATAATGCTTATATTGTCTAGATCAGATAATCCCCGTAACATTTTAGCAACATCGATATTTAGATCATGTGCTTCGTCTATAAGGAGAATTATTCTGTCGTCTGACCTTCTAAGTGTTTGATACAGCACTTGTGGCAGTATCTCACCATCGAATTTTAGTTCCATACCAATTATTTGTATCAATTCCGCAACTGATTCGGGAGGAGCATAAAAAAAGATTGGGAGTCTATTATCTTTGAATAGCGTTTCTAGGCATAATAGCAGCGAAGTTTTCCCGCTACCATAAGGCCCTTCTATAACTACATCATATCCTAAGCGAATGTAGTTTTTCAGCAACTGAAATTCTTCGTCAAACCCAACAACTAAATCAGGTTTTCCTACTGGACTTAATTGAAATGGATTTTTACTCCAATTCATTTTTTGAAACCATTCAAATTCTTCTGAAGACAAAGTAGGTCCTCCTTTCAAAAGTAGAAATGTGTAAACTCTGTTTAATAGATATGTAACATTGGGGTAATTCAGCTAATGTTACTCGTGTTTTTAAGTAATGGCGTTTAATTAACATTTAACAGAAATGTAAGAGATCTGTTGGAACAATTTAGTCATGGTGATAAAATGAAGGAGAATGTCCCTGCAATCAATTATTTGATTAGAAGAGCACATCGGAATGGTTATGCCACCCTAAACTTCTATAAAGCGATAGAACAAATGGAATGTTTGATTTATGATGGTAAAATTCATTCTTATGCTAATGTAATGTAAAACTTTTTTTAAACACCATATTTCCTCTTCTAGAGAGTGTTCCCTGCCCTTCCCCCTCTTCTGGGCAAATATATATATAGTAAGAGACAAGAGTTTTCAATGGTTTCAAATTATCAATTTATTTTTCCGGGCTTCTTAGTTTTCATAAATTGAAGGAAGAATCAAGTTGCCAGAAAATAGCGAAATAGTAGTTGAGGCAATTGACTTAAAGAAGGAATATCATTTAGGAGACGTTATAGTACCCGCTCTAAGGGGCATTAACCTTCAAATAAAGAAAGGAGAGTTCTTAGTTATCATGGGTCCGTCTGGAAGTGGAAAATCGACTTTATTAAACATGATCGGTGGTCTAGACAACCCAACAGCAGGACAAGTGTTTATCAACGGACAAGACATTTCAAAACTGTCTGACAGTGCTTTGACTGAACTAAGGGCACGTGAAATTGGATTCATTTTCCAATTCTACAATCTAGTTCCTGTACTGACCGCTTTGGAAAATGTGGAGTTGCCGATGATGGTCACGGGAGTTGCTGAAAAAGAAGGCAAGAAACGCGCCATAGAACTTCTAGAAATGGTTGGACTAGGAGATCGTCTACATCATCGTCCCGATGAACTCAGTGGTGGACAAAGACAACGAGTGTCTATTGCCCGTGCATTAGCAAATACCCCTTCAATCGTGTTAGCTGATGAACCAACAGGTGACGTAGACACGAAGACTGGAGATGAAATTCTTGACATAATGCATCACCTGAACAAAAACATGGGTGTCACTATGATCGTTATCACTCACGATCCTGTTGTTTCAGAACATTGTGATCGACTTATTCGAATAATTGATGGACTGATTGCTACAGATAAGCCTACGGCACGTAGATTGCTCGAAATTAGCGATGAGGAACTTCGAGCTTATCGTGGAATTACTGGCTATATAAGTGATCAAAGATAGATTATCTTAGTGTACGAGGGTATGTAATGCAACTAGAAATATTAGCTGCAAATTTATTTTTGATTATTCTAGTGATCATTGCTGTTGTTGTGGGGCTGCTAGCGAAATTCGAAAGAAGACTAATAAAACTTGCCATCCGCAACTTAGGACGCAGAAAAACTCGCAATATTCTCACAGTTCTAGGAGTGACCTTGTCTATTTCATTATATGTAGCTTTTAATATATCAGCTGATAATGCTCTTCAAAGTTTCTTTAATGTTATAGAAATTTCAGGAGGAAAGGTTGATTTCGAAATCACAAGACTTGATGGTGAACCTTTTGATCAGGATATTCTTGAAGATATTTTACAGGTTGAAGGTGTACAATCAGCAGCTCCCCGAATGCAGCGTTACTGTATTATCTTTACAAAGCCTTATGGGAATTCCACAGCAGCACAAGTCGTTGGAATCGATCCAAAATACGATAATGAGTTTGGTGACTTATGGGATTATCAAACTAACGACCCAGTCAATGACCTCCTTCAGAAAAAGGTGGCTATAGTAAGCGAATTGCTAATGGAAGGAATTGCTTATGAAGAAGATGATGATGATGGTAATGTCAGATTAGTTAATGCTACGGTTGGTGATCGCCTTAAAGTCAAATATCGAACGAGCGGAAACAGAGTAAGAACCAAAATTTTTGATATTGTAGCCTTTGCAGAAGCTACAGGAAAAATTCGAGAGGTGGGCTATGGTGCGTCTGTGTTTATTCCATTGAGGGAAGCACAGTCATTATATAAAGCCGGAAGCAAGATCGATAAGATTATTGTTGAAATGGACAAGGCTTACGCAGATGTGTGGGAAGATGTGCAGAAAAGGCTTGAGGATGTTGTGAAGGATGAGGGGTTAACTGTTTATGCTCCAAAACAAAGCCAGTTGGAATCAGCCCGTAGTGGCGTCGAAGGTATGCGAAGTGGTCTATTCTTTGCTGGTA
>NZ_JAHPYX010000283.1:0-6266 GCF_019058535.1 Candidatus Borrarchaeum sp. | reverse complement strand
GTAGCATACTTAAAATATTCTTTTATGACATAATTATGCTGACAGATTACGAACAAGACGTTTTTTTGAAACAATTCCACTGTTTGAGCATTTTTTGCGCCAGATTTGTTCTTAACTTTTTTACGTTAGAGAATTCATAAGGAAGCGGTGTATGTGGTACAAAACTAAATTGAAGGTTTTCATCGTTTAACGTTATCAGAACCAATCTTTTGATCCGCTCATAAAGCGAAGGTTTTAGTTCAATACCCTTCACTAAGACTTTTCGATCCTTTCCTTCGGGAAGTTCTGCATCTCTTATTGTGACAACAATTGTATCGCTTTGTGTGATTATGTATTCTTCGTTATCAGTTTTTTTTCGTAATATGGTTACAGCTATTAATGAGGATAGGCACTTTTCTTTCATAACAAGTATTGGCTCTTCTTGAGCGTGAGGACTGTGCGATCGTACTCGAACTTTTATGAGGGGATCTTCTTCGGGTTCAGGAAATTCATCATTTCTTTCAGCTTTCAAGCGTTTTGCAGTCTTTTCTCCTAAGGGGGTGAGTTCTAGAAGTCTTACGAACGAATGATGTCGCATAACACGCCGCTCTTCTAATAGTTTTTTGGCGCATGCTTGTTTTGTTATTCGCATAAAAGTTCGTGATCCCACTTTTAATCGACATGCGTACCAAGTGGATGTCTTTCCTGGTGAATCTATGGCTATTAAGTTTGGTCTGCAACTAGCAGTATAGTGACGATCATCCGAAAACAGATATATACTGCAATTATCTAAACATAGGACTAACAAGTCGTCCTCCAACAGCTTCAGATCTTTGTCCCGCATCGGTCTCAGCCCAATTAAAATGATTGACTAGCATTCCACTCCTTTAATAGTAGTTTTCCACTCATCCAATAGTTTTCTTGCACGGTCTCCTTGCGTTAATCCAGCTATAGACGAAAAGCACTCCTCCGAAAGTGGTGTTTGAATAGAGCATTCGAAATCGTCACAAACCTCAGTCAGCAAGCAGACTCGTTTTACCTTTTCATATATCTCTTGAGCAATTTGCCCTTTCAATCCTTTAATTATAATTTTACAACTATCCCCACTTACTCGTTTTGTTACTATCACAATATCATTTCTTACTAGGATGTATTCTTTTCTGACTAGGACTGTCCGAGTTTCTTTTTTAATGGTTACGTCATTTATCGAGATAATTGCACCTCTTGGGGAGATCGCGAAAAGTGGTTCTTCTTTAACAGACCCCTCCTCTGATTTTATTAAAACCCGCATATGTCTCTCTGCAAGAACTTTAGGAGGGTCCTTCTCTTCCTTGAGCAATTTATTTCCTACTAATCTGCCGTGAGAGGTAAGTAGATATCTCATTGCGAAAGATCGTCCTCTTTTTTTATCTTTACGTTCCACTAATCCTTTTTTTTGCAGAGTACGGAGAATTTTTTGAAGGCTTTTTGTTCCCATATGTAATTTATGCATGTAAAAATAGTGTAACTGGCCTTTTGCATTCTCAGGGATCATTAAATGGAATTCAACGTCGAGAAATAGTGCATGGTTCTCTAATAACAATATCAACAGCCTGCGTTGTACATCTGTGTAACCAGTCGCAGTATTTATAATAGATACCTCCAAGAGCCAACTAACAACATCATGTGCAATATGAATAACTTTCTATTAAATTTGTCCATCACTGTCTTACAAAAAGGTCAATTATCCCATCCTAAAGGGACGGGGTGATTTCAATGAAATTTAAAGCTTAAAGTGAGTTTTCAAAAGTTAAGTTCATTCACTCACAGGAAAAGGAAGCTGCCATGCCATCTATGGATCTAAATCACGTCAAAAAACTGTGGGATAGTATCAAGGAGATCCCTACAAGTATTCTGCGAATTGAAGATCTTCATAATAAACTTTCTCTTTGTGCAGTCCTAGCGGGACAAAAAAATGTTGCATCTATCGAACCCGAAGATGATAACCTCCTTCCTAATCTACAAATCATGAGAAAGATCCTTAGAACGTTTAAATTGCGCACTTCTGTCACTACACTTAGAAGAATTCAACCCTCGCTTGAGGCTACAAATATTTCACCCAAAGTTCGTTCCTTCTTTGTTGAGCTGAATGCCATAAAAAAGCCTACAATCATATTATGGGTCTACAATGATACGCAAGTTCCATCCCTGCTAAAACCTAAAATGACTAATTCCCAAATAGGCAAAATTTTAGGGTATCCCTCACACTGTATTCAAGAATACAACAAACACATTGTTGTAAATACCGAGCGCTATGTAACTGCCTTAAAAACGCAATATAATACTAATGACGATGACGAAATCATCTCTTTAATTAAGAGAAACGCCCCTGTATACTACCCAAAAGAAGATAATGCTATCAAAACCTTGAACACATTTACTTTTCTGCCTTACATCGCGTGTAACAAATGCTTGAAGGGGGAGTATGATATTAGTCGAAAAATTAATGCGTCTTTAGAAAAATTGGCCCGCAAGATTGACTCTCAACTCTATAACGACATCCTTCTTGAAGCAAAACGGCTAGCGGCACTTGCTGGCCAGTAGCTTTTGTGAGATTTATCATTTGAAACCGTCATCTAATTACCAAAAACGCTTCAACCGAACAATACCAGAAGATTTCATTAACATTCATGATAAATGAGAGATCAAAAGAGAGAACTCTCAAAAATTGATGGAAATAATAGCTAACAGGGATATCTGGATATGGAACGACATAGGTATTATTTTTTGACGCGCGCGTAATATTTCTTGGATGGAAATGGGCGAAAACGGGTTACTTTTAAATGATAGAATTGCAAAGTGAATCCTAATTCATGGTTAAGCTTACTTAATGGAATGGACCAGTTTACAATGATTACAATTTGTAATTTTCGATTAAAATAGGGGGCTCTAACAATCTTAAACGTCCCGTATTTTGGCGTTAAAGACTCCTTCTTAGACTTCCTCCCATTAGGTTACATACTAATTTCTTAAAGTACAACTTAGATATCAAAAAAAGGTATGAGTTACAATGGATTTATTGGATGCCACAATTTTTTAAAAAATTCTTTTATGTATTATGTAAGCACCATTCAATATCAAAAAGTAATTTTAATCGATATGTGCAGAATTGAAATAAATGTGTCACATGTACCAGATGTTGCATAATTTGTCCCTTCTATGCAACTGAAAAACAGCCGCTTGGTTCATTCTAAAGAGAATTGGCCGTATGCACCTTAAATATCATTTCAGGCAAACTCATCTAATTAAAAAGAGTAAGACATACTTAAAATATAATTCTAGTTTCATAATTTTATCTTATTTCATGTGTATTTCATTTTTAGATGCTCTTCGACAAGCTAGAAAGATATGATTCTTAAATTTTAGAAACCCCATATTTTCTATCTAAGCTAACCTTTGCATGATTATAATCCAAATTGCTTCGAAAATATCATATTTATTGCCCTAGTTAATGATAAATTACTAAAGATAGTTCTCGTAAGTTATCTGATTAAAACTACTGGTGTAGTTATCATTATAACTGATTAGTTGATAATGCTTTTAAAGACAAAGCTACGAACTTAACTCACTTTACTTCTATTTGCCTAATTGGCAAAAGAGAGCAATCTCAAAAATAGATGTAAGCAATATCTAACAAGGAGGAATATGTATTCCAGAAAAAGTATATTTTAGCGAATCAAGAGAAAGAAACTGGGTAGAATCGAAGATCTACAGAGCAAAAGATCTTTTCTACGAAGCTGGCTTAGATGAATGTGTAGACAAGGGCGACTTCACTGCAGTTAAGATTCATGTGGGCGAGTGGGGCAGAACCCACGTACTGCGACCAGAATGTGTTGCGGCTATGGCTGACATGATAAAACTTGAGGGCGGACGACCCTTCGTCACAGATACTACCTGCCAACCCTATAGTCATTGTTGCAGCCGTGTTAATGCATATATTGAACTAGTATCCGCGGCGTATCATGGCTTTACTTCTGCATCAATGGGATGCCCAATAATCATTGCTGACGGATTTGCTGGGGAAGATGACGTTATTATCCCAGTACCAAACGGAAATATTCTCAAAGAATCATATACCGCTCGTGGAATTGCCCAAGCCGACGGTATGATAATTACCACGCACGGAAAAGGACATCCAATGACGGCATATGGTGGTGCGATCAAAAACTTAGGTATCGGTGCACAATCAAAACGAGGCAAGTATAACAGCCACTTAGCGATGTGGGGAGAACCAGAAGATCACATGGGCTGGCCTGTTCTTATCAAAGAGAACTGTCCGGGATCAAATGGATGCCCCGTAGCAGATATGTGTGCACGTGTTTGCCCCGTAGATGCTATCACTGTGCAGCCAGATACTGTTGACATCGACTGGGAAAAATGCTATATGTGTCAGACCTGTCAATGGCATTGCATCATCATGGCGACAAGCGCTCTAAAGTGGCGTGACGAGTACTGGCCAATGAATCAAATTGCAATGGCAGACGCGGCAATGGGTACATTAAATGCATGGCAAGAGCCAGGCAAGGAATTTACCAAGTACCGTGAAAAAGTCGGTTGCATAACATACTTGATTGACAACGACCAAATGTGTGATTGTGTCCCATGGGCAGATTTGCCAGTTGCACCAGACATTGGAACACTCGCAACTAAGGACTATGTCGCAATCGATGCATGTGCCTGTGACCTCGTAGATCAATCTCCAATTGGTCCATGGAGCGTTGCAGAAGAGAAAGGCATCAAGGTAGGGCAAGACCGCTACGAACTGATCCAAGACTACTCCCCAAGAATCCAAATCAAAGCTATGGAAATGCTAGGCGCTGGTGAAATGCATTACGAAATCGTAGAGTATGAGCCAGTATTGACCAACGAAAACGTCATGAAATGGTCGATTGTTCCTGAGAAAAGCAGCGGCGAACTTCTTAAACCGATTTTCGAGACACATGACATGATCAAAGAGGTCATCGAACGGTTTGGTGGATTTAAACGGGTTCCCTTCACCGAGGACTTTGCACAGAGAGCGTGGATAGACGACTACTGGAAACCTGGTATGGAAAGAGCTAAGGCAATGGTAAAAGAAGTCAATAAAGTATTCCCACTTGCAGAAGTCCCAAAGAAGTAAAAATCTTCCCTCTCTTTTTTCCTTTTTTCTTTTTGACTTTTAGTTTTTAAGATGATTGCTAATTCTATTATCTAACTTTTAAAAGCAGATAACTTTCGTAAATTGTCTTTTCATCAGTTATATGAGGAGTATTTTTACGTCAGGTGAACTACCACTCGACAAGTAGGAAATAAAAGCTGCTGAATACATAGGAATTTTGTGTATTTTTTGTACCAAACACTTTATGAAAACTAAAGAAAGAGAGATATGTGAGAAGACGGACTATTTTAAAAATAATCAATACTAAAAAAGGAGATCTCCTATGTTAAAGCGAAATAGAGATTTATTGTCTCGCGTTCTCTTCTTTGGGTTTATAGGCTTCGCACTCCTTTTATTCGCCACGACACCAGTTATGTCTCAGCAAACAACGCAAGCAGAAACTGTCAGATGGTATCTTTATCTAAACGATCAATTGGTAGCGGGAACAAATGTTCCTGCTGAACAGTTTAAATTAGATCTTGAAGATGACGGCAGGTTTGAGCCAGTCAACATTAAGATTTTAGCCGGAACAGGGGCACAACAAGTCTATGTACATGACTTTTATGCGACAGTAGAACTTATAGAGGGAACAGGAGTAACAATTAGATATCCACAAGAAGGTAATTATCCTATAAAACGACTGCTTCCTGCAAATACACCCGATACAGTGATCTATGACCAAACCCTACACATACTCGCGACTGCTGAGGAATTGGGATACGACTTGCCAGATCCGATCTACACCGGCTTCCTTAAACTCACGATATTTATCAGATATCGAGTCGGAGGACCTCCACCAGCAGCTACGGCCCAAACTTTAGACAGTTCTGCCTTATCTTTTGGAGAAGGATATGAAACGCAACAGCAGGTAGATGCAGAAGGCTACACAGTAGCACAAGATGACGTTCAAGTGAATGTCCAGGACTGGTATATATATGAAGATGGCGAACGGAGAGATACATCATCTACCGAACGATTAAGAGACCAGTTAAGTACTCCCGCAGGACAGGCAACCGTCGGTGTGACAGCAGTTGCGGGTGTGGCTGTAGTTGCTACAGGATTACAGCTAGGAGGAGTATTTCCCTCATTCATGAGTGGTGTACCCTCAGCC
>NZ_JAHPYX010000282.1:0-5727 GCF_019058535.1 Candidatus Borrarchaeum sp. | reverse complement strand
TCCTTAGATGATGTAGCGTTTCCGTATTAAGATGCGACTTGTCTAGTTTGACCATGAACACCCGGCAGCTCTGGTGCATGCGTCGCGCTTTGGTGGCTTTCAAACTGGCCTTGATGGCTTCATTTTTGGAACCGATCATATGATGTGCTCCTCCTCCTCGTCGTCGATTGAAGATTGTGAGGTGATGAGGGTCTCAGGCTTCTAGTGTACGGATGGCTCAACTTTACAGGCGTCAATTTCCAGCCTGCCGTAGATGATGCAAACGCTCTCAATGTTATCGACTGCACTCTAATGGAGTATGTACCTTTGTTTCAAGTGTGCGTAGTATCCCTCCGAATGCAGCAGATAACATAGTCTGAGTTGTGACTCTACCACAAGTCTTAGTTGTGTATGTAGCTCTCCCTGCCTGCCTTGCTGCCTGCCACTAGATAGTCATCACAATATGTAAGGCACACCAGTATTAAATGTTAACAGACCCCCTGATGAAAGTGAACATACACATCTACCGCAATTCATCACCACGATGAAGCTGTGGTGCTTTCTTGCTTAGTTATCGTAAACGAATCGATCGACTGTACCCAATTTAGTCCTTATTTGAAAAGGGATCTTTATAGCATGAATATGTTCTGTGACCTGAATTTTATTCACCTAATAATATATGGTAAGCGGAATTGGTTGATCATTGGTTTTTAAAGCGTTTCAAAGTTTGTTTCTAAATTAATCTTAATTCATCATCACAATTGAAAGAAAATCTGTAGCAATGGGAAGAAAATCTGTATTTTCTATTAAAAAAAAGTGTGTCAATTTTTGTGAATTGTTTAGAATGCAAATTCTGAGTCAAATTCTTCCAAAAGTGCTTCTGCTGATAATTTCCATCTTGCTTTATCGTATTCGCCTCTTCCGTCAACCTTACCAGCCTTTTTCAGCGCTAAGAGATGCATATATACTGTGGAATGGTCGATTAATCGGCTCATTTGAGGTCCCCATGAGATGCCCATTCTTTCCTCCGCTTCTCTGGCTAGTTTACCTGTTGACATCTCTTTTCCATATTCATTTAATACATCGATAATAGTTTGATTCCATTGCTTGTGCCCGTCAATTGCCATTCTCAACATTTCCATCCCATCGGTTTTCATATACGCCTCATCGTGAATTGGGCATAACAATTTCCAATTCATGTTAAGTAACCCTTTTAATGCTTTGAATCGCCTTGACGCATCACCCGTGAAATCGATATAATACTTATAACTATCTCCAGGATACATCAATGCTTCATCGCCAATAAAAATCGCTTTACTTCGTGGCTCATAGTAGAAGACATGTCCCGCACAATGTCCACCTGTGTAGATAACTTCTAAATCAGTATTTCCAAAAGATATTGTATCGCCATCCTCGACGGTTTGATCAACATTACAAGCTTGTAAACGATCAGTGGGTGAGCCATAGAAGGAAAGCATAAATTTATCGCTCTTTCCGAGCATATAATGATCTGTACTTAATTTTTTGGGATTTGAAAGTGTCGCTTCTGCTTTTTGATGAGCAACTATCTTAGCGTTAGTTTTCTTTTTCAACCACGCATGAGCACCAAAATGATCGTAGTGTTCGTGTGTTGTTAAAATGTAAGCGACATCCTCTGCGTTTCTTCCATAGTCCCCAATACAGTTCAAAATATCGTTTTTGGGAGTGTGGGGTGTTCCAGAGTCTATTATTGCGATTTCACTATCGAATATGATGTAACAGGCGTTAATTTCGTCTTCTATAGACTCATCGCCTACTACACGTACAATGTCTGGGGTGACTTCAAAGTAGCTCATACCTAAACCTCCAGTAATCTTAACTTTATCAGGTTTTACTTCGTTAAACACACTACATTAATCTTTTGTTTTATCATTACTGCTTGAAAAAACTCTTCTTTTAGGTAGGTAGGACTTCATTTCTTTCATTAACCTCGCAATATATTTTTTTGTTTATTTTTTAATTCGTTAAGAACCAAAAATTGCATGAAAACTTGATTTCCGCTTCTAAAAACTATAAATAGAGGGGAGTTGAAATGAATGAGCCACTCAAATAATTAGAATTTTCAAAATAGACAAAATTTTGTGATGAGTGGGAAATTTTTGACCGAAAACGAAAAAGATACGAAAAAAGTAGACGTCTTTCCTCTTAAATGCCCTGAATGTGGATCAACTCATATTTTGAGTGATGAAGAGCGGGGCGAAATAAAATGTGGTAATTGTGGACTTGTTATTTCGGATTCTCTCATCGATAGCAGACCTGAATGGCGTGCTTTCTCTCCTGAAGACCATGATAAGAAAAGTCGAATTGGACCACCTAGTTCTCTAACAGCCCCAGACAGATATTTATCAACGAAAATAGGAAGAGATCAAAAGGATATATTCGGAAAAGGATTTTCTCCAGAGGGAAGAGCCCGAATAGATCGTCTAAGAAGAACCCAAGTTAGAGCTGAAATGGGGGAACCGGGTAGACGAAATTTGGCACGCGCAATGGCGGAATTGAAACGGATTAGTTCACAATTAGATATGCCTTCAGGTATTTTGGAGAGTGCTAAAAAAATATACAAGGATGCCTTCAGCGAAGGTATCACGAAAGGAAGATCAATAAATGCTGTTGTCGCTGCAGCACTGTATGCGGCGGCTCGCCTTCAAAAATCGACCAGAACTTTGGAAGAAATTGCTGAAATGAGTAAACGTATTTCAAAAAAAGAAGTAGCACGAGTTTATAGAATTCTTCTCAATAAACTTCCACAACTACATATTCCTCTTATAGAACCAGATGAATATATTCCACGACTTGCAACAGATTTGGAATTAAGTGGCGAAGTACAAGTAAGATCTCTTGAGATTCTAGAGCAAGCTAAAGAATTACATATAACGCGAGGAAAATTGCCGATAGGTATTGCTGCAGCTGCAGTCTATATAGCTGCTATTGAGTTAGATGAACGACGCACACAAAGCGAGGTTTGTGAAGCCGCTCAAATCACAGAAGTAACACTTCGCACACGGTATAAGGAATTAGTAAAGAAACTCAAACTTACAAAAACAAATTAATCAGTTCACAGACACTTAAGTTTTTATATCAAACAGTTTGTATAACACTGCAAGTTAGTTTTTTAATTCTAAAAAGCGACATTGGTATGGACGGGCTATTAATGCAAAACGGGATAGTTGTTGAAACTGTTAATCTAAGGAAAGACTACGTCATGGGTAGAACAGTAGTTCAGGCCTTAAAAGGAATTGATTTCAAACTCTATAAAGGTGAATTTGTGATCATCATGGGACCTTCAGGATGCGGAAAGTCGACGTTTCTTAATATGATTGGTGCATTGGATGCACCAACTGAAGGTGAAGTTTACATTGACGGAGTGAACGTCACAGAATTAAGCGATAAAAAGGTTACAGATCTTCGCAGATACAAACTTGGCTTCATTTTCCAATTTTATAATCTTATCCCGGTGTTAACAGCGTTTGAAAATGTTGAACTTCCAATGCTAATTGCTAAAAAATCGAAGCAAGAACGACAAGAACGTGCAAAAGAACTTCTAGAGACAGTTGGACTAGGAGATAGATTACATCACAGGCCTGATGAACTTAGTGGCGGCGAGCAACAACGTGTTTCTATTGCTCGTGCGCTTGCAAATGATCCTTCTTTAATCTTGGCAGACGAGCCGACAGGAGATATCGACACAAAGACTGGCGCTGAAATTGTTGAATTGATGGAACGAATCAATAAAGAACAAGGCACAACATTTCTTATTGTAACTCATGACCAGTCAATAGGTAAAAAAGGCAATAGGCTTATTCGCTTTAGAGATGGAATAATTGAAAGCGAAGAAATAATTGCCTAAATTGAATTAAAATATTCAATAGAAACACTCCTGTGGAGATAAAATATTGGCTATTACAGCATTTGTCAAAATTACACGTCCAATCAACTGTTTAATGGGCGGTCTCACTTCAATCATTGGCGTTATGATTACAAGACAATTTTATATCCCGTCATATTATCAGTTAACGTTTTTTGTTGTTTTAATTCTCTCTTATCTTACATATATGTTTATTGCCGCTGCAGGAAACGTCGTGAATGATATATATGATATCGAGATCGATAAAATTAATAGACCCGATCGCCCGATTCCCAGCGGTGTTGTGTCTCTCAGACACGCAAAAATCTATTCCATAGTATTATGGGCTATTGGCATAATTCTCTCTTTCTTAACAGTTCCGATTAGTCCTGCTGGATTTTGGTGTCCAATTATCGCAGTTTTCTTTTCAGTTATTGGCTTCGTATATGCTGCGAAAGGGAAAATAATGGGAGTTTTTGGAAATTTTATGGTCGCAATTTCCTTTTCATTTGGTTATATCTATGGAGGAGTCATTACAGGCGCTTTGAATCAACTTGCAAGTTCTCTAGTTATAATTATCTTCTTTTTATCATCCTTTTTTATGTTACAAAGCAGAGAGATCATAAAAGGTATGGAAGATGTTGAAGGAGATAAAATCCGTCAAGTAGAGACTATAGCCATGGTTTATGGTTATAAGATCGCTGCTTTATCAGCGGCAATTTGTGGGGTATTCGCTATTATATTTTTCTCACTAATTTGGGTTTTATCTTTTGTAAATATCTGGTTTATTCCTTTCCTAATCTTAGGTGATAGTGCGGTATCACTTTCAATAATAATACTTCTTTCTGGAGTCGAATCAAGCGATAAACAACATAGAGCGAGCCTTTTTGCCAAAATTGGAGCACTTTTTGGACTTGTAGGATTCTTGATAGGGTCTATATGAATAATGCATTAAGTTTTTATAAGAAATGAAATGCTACTACACTATAGTTGTTCAGAGAAAAAAAATTCAAAATGTCATATTTATGGACTGTGGTAATCTTTAAGACAATTTACAGGCATCCACGAAGTATAAACAGAATATCTTTGTAAGATGATGCTGAAGAAATCCAAAATTATATGTTTAAAATCAAGAACATTTATTTAGGAAAATAGTAAAAAAGTTGAAACACTTGAGAACTCAAACAACTAAAGGTGCACTAATAGTCTCTTAGAGGGGAAATATTGTTCAATTGGAAAAATCAACTGTTACAGGTAACTGAAGTAGGCGAACAGAGTAACTTGGGTGATCTCCTTCTAATATTAGATGATAGCGCTATAATTGAAAGGGAAATTCTTCCCACTGTTAAAGAATTTTTTCAGGACGAATTGCAACTTGGACGATTGGCAGACTGTTACTGTGTGATTTCCTTAAGAGAAATATCAAAGAATACTAACTTTCGAATTAGAAGTGCTTTAGAAATTCTTAGTGGATTGGGAGATCTCACCGACTTAATTGAAATGGCAATAGTAAATGTAGGCATTGTATCAGAAATTGGACATGTGGTTGGATCAATAACTTTATGGAATGACGGATCTTATCAAATTGATTACGTGCATGTTATTGACAATGATGACTTACAATTTACTGAAAATGCCAAGAAAATTGTAGAAAAAGCAGTTGCTAATGTATTAGGAGACTTTACAGAAGAAGTGGCATCTTAAAATCTAGATTTTGGTCTTTTTTTTAATGCAAGAAAGAAATTTCAATTTTTCTTAGTTAGCTTATTTTTCAATCTTTAGTTGAGCAAGCACATCTTTACCCCAGCGCCATTTTTTCGTTTCTGTGTCGAACATATCAATAGGAATCAATCGCGCACTAGATC
>NZ_JAHPYX010000281.1:0-24044 GCF_019058535.1 Candidatus Borrarchaeum sp. | reverse complement strand
GCCGATAACACACCACCACCGCCGGAAGCTGTGAAAATAGCAACTCTATTTCCATTAGGTAACTCAAGCCAATCTAATGCTTTAGAAAAACCAATCAAATCTTCCAGAGTTTCAGCCTGAAGAATTCCTATTTGTTTAAACGCTGCTTCTACGACTTCACCCCGTCCTGCAATTGAAGCCGTATGTGAGAGTGCTGCTTTAGCTCCTGCGTCAGATCTTCCTCCTTTAAGAATAATTATGGGTTTCTTTTTTGTGACATCTTTTGCGACTTGGATTAGTCTACGTCCATCTGCAATCCCTTCAAGATAAAGAGCAATAACTTGAGTATCAGGATCTTCCGCATAATATTCTATAAGATCTACTTCGTCTACATCAGCTTTGTTTCCAAAACAAGCAACTTTTGAAATCCCCAAATTCTGTGATATGAATTCGGGAATGAGGGTACCAGCGAACATACCTGTTTGTGCTACTACAGAAACTCCACCCTTCGTGATTTCCGAAACCTCAACAAATGTAGTTATGAGATTATTGTTGGCATTAATTATACCAGTGCAGTTAGGTCCTATAATTCGAATTCCTGCAGATTTGGCAATTCTTACGACTTCTTCTTGAAGCGCAATTCCTTCGGGTCCAACTTCAGCAAAACCAGCTGATTCTATAATAACAGCTTTGACATTTTTCTCGGCGGCATCTTTCATGATGGTAGGTAATGTCCTTGCAGGTGTTAAGACAACGACGAGATCTACTTTATCAGGTATTTCTTTCAAACTAGGGTACGCTTTTAGATCAAGAACTTTGTCTGCACCCGGATTGATGGGATAAACTCGTTCAACGAACTTTGAATCCCATCTTTTTAAGTTTCCTACAATTATTGAGCCACCTTTGCTAGGATCACGAGACGCACCAACGACTGCAACGCTTTGCGGTTCAAAAAAAGGTTTCAAACTTTCTGTAGTCATTGAAAATCCCCGATAATTGTGCCTAGACTTTTTTCATATTTAAATCTCTCTTCTGATTTCAAATCAAGAGTCAAAGTTTAGTTATGAAGAAGCATTCTTTTAGAACATACTTTATATGTTCTTCTCCAAAAGCATCTTCAACTTGAAGGCAACTCATGTTTCTTTTATTAGGTTATATTCCTCTTCAGACATCCCGAAAGTCCAGGCAATTGCCTCTTTACAAGTTTTGGCTGATAATGGAACTCGTAATATATAGAAATCTCCCGTTGATGGATCTTTCACCTTAACCAATTTTAAAGCTTCTTCGTAATCGCCCCATTTTATTAAGAGTAATTCAGAGTCTCCATCCCGATGAACAACAGTTCCCTTCAATTCCATAACAAATCTTTCATAACTAAAGCGCATTAGTAGAATTCTTCTGATTTCAGCATTTCTACAGCGTATTATAACATTTTGAAGTTTGTATTCGACTTTAATAATAGCTGTTGCGAATCCATTTGAAAATAAAAAATAGTATAAAAAACAGTCTAATGTTTAGACATATTTGGTTCCATTTCTTAAAGGAAACGGAGAGGCGGGGAAGTTAGTTCGTTTTATTCCTTTAGGTTATTTTCCTGTTTTCTAGATGTTTCCCTCTTTCTGGATGTAGTTAGGTCCGTATTCTCTTTTAGAGGAAGCAAACCAGTATATACTTGCACTAACTCGAAGAACTATTGTTTTCAATGCTTATTACTTTCAGATCTTTATCACGTTTTTCTTGATTTCGCCTTAAGTACCTTCCATCTCACTTATCATCTCTTCATTTAACTTAACGGACTCCTTCAATGCTTTAACGCTTTCTTTCAGTAACTTACCTTCATCCGGATTATTCTTTTTGGCTATAGCGAGCTGTTTTTTCATTTGAGCAAGTTCTGCTCTCATTTGATCCATCCCACTCTGCATATCATATTCACCCCCTTATCAGGTTTTATCTAGACTCTACCTGTTGTATCGAAAACTAGCGTTGAGTAATAGTTTCTTAGATTTAATAGTATTGTTTGATCTACTGAATTAAAAAACATTTGGTTGTATGCAAATATTCACTTTTTCTTCGTGTATAGTACTATATACTCCCAATCCAATGAAAACCAATTAAATTCTCTATCTTCCTTTTTTAACTTGTGATCTGTAAATTAAAACAGGTGTTGAGGAACTTTTTTTCAACTTGTTTAGTATTTTTACATGTTCACTCAACTTGATCTTTTTCTAATTGAATTTGGTGTAACTTCTCATCAATTCTTACTCGATTAAGCAGTTTTGATTTTAGCCACTTCTTCAAGCCCCAATTCTTTGGTATATTGCTCGCGCATTATGTATTTTTGGACTTTCCCCGTCACGGTCATAGGAAATAAGTCAACGAACTTGATGTATTTGGGTATTTTAAAGTAAGCGATTTCGCCCTTACAGAACTCACGAATTTCTTCTGCTGTGGCGGACTTCCCTTCCTTTAATTGTATCCAAGCGGCTACTTCTTCCCCAAATTTCTCACTAGGAACTCCTATAACTTGGACATCTTTGATGGCAGGATGGCGGTACAGAAATTCTTCTAATTCGCGTGGATAAATGTTTTCACCCCCACGAATAATCATATCGGTCAATCTACCTGTGATATTGCAGTAGCCTTGCTCATTCATTGCTGCAATGTCACCTGTGTGAATCCAGCCTATCTCATCTATGGCGTTATTAGTGGCTTCTGGGCTTTTATAATAGCCATGACGCATCACAAGATAACCTCTGGTGCAAAGTTCACCTGGAGTTCCCACAGGAACTATCTTGCCTGTTTCTGAGTTAATGATTTTTACTTCAACATGAGGCAAAGGTTTGCCAACTGTTTCTGTCCTTAATTCTAATGAATCATAGGGTGTAGTCTGGGTAATGACTGGGGAAGTTTCTGTTTGTCCATACGCTATCGTGATTTCATTGGCGTTCATTAAATTGTTTACTTTCTTCATAACTTCAACAGGACAAGGCGATCCAGCCATAATTCCTGTTCGTAAAGTAGAGAAATCATATTTGCTGAAGTCTGGATATGAAAGTAAAGCGATCCACATAGTCGGAACACCATGACAAGCTGTCGCCTTCTCTTCTTGGATGCAATCTAAGACTTCTATGGGATTAAATGACTCCCCAGGGATGAGCATTGTTGCGCCGTGACTGACACATACGAGATTGCCTAGAACCATGCCGAAACAGTGGTAAAAAGGTACAGGGATACAAAGTCTATCCTGATCAGTGAATTTCATTGCTCTGGCGATAAAATAACCGTTATTGAGAATATTGTGATGCGAAAGTGTAACCCCCTTTGGAAATCCTGTCGTTCCACTCGTATATTGAATATTTATAGGATCATCAAACTCTAAACTCTCTTCCCTATTTGCAAGTTCTTCATCAGAAATTTCATCGCCCATTGCCATTAACTCGTCCCATGTAAGCATTCCTGGTAGTTTTTCCTTTCCGATAAATATCGCAGTTTTTAAGAAGGGAAATTCTTTTGATTTAATGTCGACAGGAGCATCAGTTTTTGCCTCTGGGCAGACCTCATAGAACATTTCCACATATTTTGAAGTTTTAAATTCTCGAATAAGCAATAAGGTTTGTGTTTCAGATTGTTTCAATGCAAATCGAAGTTCACGAGGCCTATAGGCTGGATTGATGTTCACGAGGATGGCACCAATCAATGCGGTAGCAAATTGTGTTATTACCCACTGGGAATTGTTTGTGGACCAGATCGCCACACGATCGCCCTTCTGAACGCCTAATTTCATAAAGCCCTTTGCTGCTTGGCGACAAACCTCGTAAAATTCTTTGTAAGTATATCTTAGGATTTCACCACTGGCGTCTCGTTCATGTCTGCATACGAGGGCATCATTATTTGGATATTTCCCAGTTATTTCGGCGAGAAATTCTCCAATAGTTTTTCCAATCAATCCAGTATCTGAACATTCAGAATAATAACTCATGGTTAACTTCTCTTTTTCTAACATTTCTTACACCCCAAAGTGATATGCGCTAAAATAATCGCTTTTAATAGGTGAAATTTAGTAATTTTGAACAATTTCTGATATTAGTACTTTATTTTTTTATGAGCAAAGTATATTGCCCACGATTATTCGAAAGAGTTATCTCTAATCTAACTGTACATTAACGATTACACAATATTGAACGACTGTTCTAGATCTGAAATTATATCATTAGCATCTTCTATTCCCACAGCCAATCTTATCATGCCGTCAGTGATTCCAAGTTTCAATCTTTCTTCTCTTTCAATGTAAAAGTGGCTAGATGTAGCGGGTTGTGTAACTAGACTTTCAACGCCTCCAAGACTAGGCGTTAACGCACAGAGTTTTAGGTTTTCCACAAACTTGATGGCTGTCTCTAAGTCGCCTTTAATTTCAAAAGTTACTACGGAACCAAAACCTCTCATCTGCTCTTTCGCCACGCTAAAATGCGGGTGACTAACAAGGCCTGGATAGTACACTTTCTCAACTTTTGGATGACTTTCAAGATATCTTGCAACTCTTGTCGCATTGTGATTGAGCCTTGCCATCCGTGGCACTAACGTTTTCATCCCTCGGATGAGCAACCATGCAGCATGAGGGTCCAAGACACCCCCAAGAAGTTTTCTAGTCGCTGTAAGGGAATTAATAAATTCTTTTGATCCTGAGACTACACCCGCAATTATATCATTATGCCCTCCAAGATACTTTGTAGCACTATGAATAACTACGTCAATGCCCATTTTGTATGGTTGTTGATTGAATGGCGAAGCGAAGGTATTATCTACAATCGTAATTATACCCTTCTCCTTGCCGATCTCAGCGACCTTCTTTAAGTCTACAACCTTTACTGTGGGATTCGTAGGCGATTCGGTATAGATGGCTACCGTGTTCGACTTTATTGCTGACTCGATGCCTTCATAGTCAGTGGGGTCAACCATGCTTATCTCTACGCCGAATTTTGTCAGGATATTGTTGAAGAACGAAAGAGATCCACCATAGAGTTCATTAGTAGAAACTATGTGGCTACCAGAAGAAGCAAGACTCAATATCACGGTGGTTATGGCTGCCATACCTGAAGAGAAAACTGCAGCATCCTCAGCACCTTCAAGTTCAGCTACTTTCTTCTCTGCAACTCTCAAAGTAGGATTGCTAATTCTGCTGTAAATATGTCCTTCAATCTCTTTGCCGGACATCACAGCTATTAAATCTTGGGTACTGGAGAATGCAAATACACTTGTTTGATAAATTGGTGTAATTACAGATCCACTAGAAGGATCTCGTTTCTCACCTGCATGTACAGCTTTAGTAGACATGCCTTTTTCTTTTTCATTCATCTTTTTCACTTCTTTAGTTAACGAGTTTGTTCAGTTAAGAGGTATTTTTTGCGGACGTCCATTCGACGTGCGCCATTATATCATCCCATCGTTCGTCTATCAGTCTTTGATATTCACCCATTTGCTCCTCTGTCATCTTAGCGAATCTTCTTTGTTCCTTTATGAATTCATTAACAGGACGCCTTCCCTTATCAAGGACCTTCTTTGAAGGGGTACTAAGTTTGTAAACTCCGTCTTCTATTTCATAAAGAATATGGACGCCTGTTTCGACTGCTAGTCTTCCAATTTTGATCGTCTCGTTTGTTGGGAAGCCCCAACCAGGAGGGCAAGGTGCGAAGATCTCAATATACCTAAATCCTTCCTTATCTTTGGATTTTGTGAATTTCTTGAAGAGATCATGTGGATAAGACGGTGAACCTGTAGCTAAATATGGAATCTTGTGTGCCGCAACGATGGCTTGCATATCCTTTTCTGCGACAATTTTGCCTGTTTGAGTCGTTGTCGTATATGCACCAAAAGGAGTTGCACCACTTCGCTGGGTACCAGTATTCATATACGCTTGATTGTTGTAACAGACATAAATCATAGGATCTTTACGTTCTGCTGCACCTGAAAGTGTTTGCAGTCCAATATCAAAGGTTCCACCATCTCCTGCCCAACAAAGCACGTTAGTTTCCTTATCTCCTTTTATTTTCAATGCAGCAGCTATTCCTGCTGCTGTTGATGCAGTTGCAGTAAAGGCTACAAACATCATTGGGACTTTAACAGCAGTCTTTGGGTATAAACTGGTCATTGGTACGCTGCACGAAGCAGGCATAATAATAATTACTTTGTTTCCTAATGCTTTCAGCGCAGTTCGTAAAGAAAGTGCGCTTGTGCAAGCTGGGCAACTTGCCAGTCCAGGGTATACGAGTTCGTTTTCTGAAAATATGGTTTGCTTTTCCATCTCAATCACCTATGAAGTCCGATCCACTTTTCGACAGTTTTTCCTTCAAGAAATCTGTCCATTGTCGTATATTGCTGTTCTATGCTTACATTGCGCCCACCGATCCCAGCTATCACTCCTTGAACACTTGGTCGTGAGCTACCATCGAAATTATATAGTGCAGCCTTCAAGTCAGTAAACATTGCACCGCCTTCCATCCCAAAGTTGATGTTCTTATCGAAAACTAAGAATTTATCAATTCCTGAATTTGCCAATTCTCTGAATTCTTCAGTTGGAAAAGGTCTATAAGCCCTAATTTTAACAGAACCGATATTTTTTCCATCCTCGCGCATTTTATCTACTGCTAATTCCGCTTGATCTGATAACATTCCAGCTGAAACAAAAACGGCTTCTGCATCTTCACATCGATAAGTATTGATAAGATCTCCATGAAACCTGCCAAAATGTTCTTTAAAACGTTTAGCCACTTCAGCAATTTTTGCTTTTGATCTTTGGACGGCTTCCGATACTTTGAATTTATACTCCATGAAACTTCGTTCTGGCAAAATTACGCTGTTGAATGTTGCTGGATTATCTACGTCAAGATAAACATTAGGTCTATTAGTAAGAAATTCGTCAACTTTTGCTTGTTCTGGCACTTCGACTCGGGTGCTTTTATGACTCAAATTGAATCCGTCTACACAAACCATGCATGGTATATGGATCGAACTATCCTCCGAGATCTCATACGCTTGAATCACGGTATCTAATACATCTTGTTGATTCGAGGCGAACATGATATTCCATCCAGTAAGTGCCATTGATACCGCATCTTGATGATCAGACCAAATTGACCAGGGCGGTCCAATCGCTCTGTTTACTAATACCATAACAATTGGAACGCGCTGTCCGGCAGCCCAGTGTACCATTTCATCCATGTAAAGTAAGCCCTGACTGCTTGTAGCCGTAAAAGTTCTACTACCAGCCATAGCCGCCCCAATAAGTGCAGCAAGCGCTGTATGTTCTCCTTCTACTCTAATAAAATCTGCTTTGAGGCTACCATCCGCAATAAATCCAAAAATTGTCTCCACAATCTCACTCTGTGGAGTTATTGGGTAAGCTGCTACAACTTCAACTTTAGAGAGCCTTACAGCTTCAGCGGCAGCCCTGTTCCCGCTAAGAATCTTTTTCATCGTTTTACCTCCACCATCTCTATGGCATCTTGTTTGCATTCTTCCGCGCAGATACCACAGCCTTTGCAGTAACGTAGATCGATTTTAGGAACGCCTTCTTTTCCTTTTGTCCAAATAATACAGTTATCAGGACAGTAAATAAAACAGGTTCCACAATTATTACACAATTCTTCTTTAATTTTAGGCTGAATAAGGGCCCATAAGCCGGTAGGTCCACCTACACCCTCTGTTGGGAAACATAAGGCTATTTCGTTCAGTTCATCGACAGGAGTGCGTTCCATTTCTATAATCGTTGTATCCATCCCTTTCTTAGAGGACTCTATTACCAGAGCCTTATTATAAGCGAAAATTGCCGCTTGTTTATTAATGTCACCTATTCTTCCTCCCCATTTACTTTCAATAATTTTTAAAAAAGTTTCAAGTGAAGCAAGACCGGTGATGTTAAACAAGGCTGCAATTGTTGGCACATTTGGACGTATTTCTTCAAAAGTCGTCGCCCTACCAAATGCTTCGTTAAAAACTTCACTAAAAATCCCTGAGGCATCAACTGTGGCGACGTTAAAATATCCTAGTTTCCCATTTTCTTTTACTAATTCCTCTGGGCTTTTCGGTGTATTAAACAGAACAATTCCATCTTCTCTTAATCCATTCAAAAGTTGCTCCTTTCCAACTGAAGCTGGATCGAAGACAACGAGTACGTCCTTCTCCACTAACATTTCATAACTTTTAGTCTTTTTTGGGTCATTGTACAGCCCTACAAAACAAGAAATTGGTTTGCCACGACGTTCGGCACCAGGCGAGTATACTCCAGTAAGGTGCCAATTTGAATCAGACAATCCTTCTAAGAAAAGGGTTGAACCAGTCACTACTCCTTGTCCCCCGATTCCGTAGAAGTAAAATTCATTATTTTCTTTTAATTTCTCTTTGAATGATTCAAACGTGCCTTCCATTTTTTCATCACCGGTAACTGCGGTTTTCTAGTGTGCATATTTTATGTGATCTTGGATTTTAGAACGGTAATACATTTTGAAAATATAAGTGTTAAGTACCTTATGAGCAAAAAAAGTTGATCATACTAATGCGATATTCGCGAATGAGTTTTAGGCAATGAGTTTCTTCTCATTCTATGCAATGAGTTTCTTCTTGCCTCAGATGAAATTCAAATAAAGAGTAAGAACAAATATACCAAAAACAAGCTTGGATTAAAGAAACATTCATTAACAGATAATCTAAGGGTATATTGCTGGATTTGAATGGTGCGGTAAATGACACGGAGTTTAGCGAAACTCAGTACTTCAGAAACAAAAACTGTTGCTGAGCAAGCATTTAAAAATGTGGTGGGACGAAAAAAAGAAATACTATTGATATTAAGCTCATTATTAGCTGGAAAACCCATACTCCTCGAAGGTCCTCCAGGAGTTAGTAAAACTACAATTTTACGAACTCTAAGTGATATCTTAGATGTACCATTTTACTTTGTTGAAGGTAATGAAGATCTTACAGCCTCAAAATTAATTGGCTATTTTGACCCTGCTATGGTATTGCAGACTGGGTATATTCCAGAAAATTTCAGAGAAGGTGCTCTTGCTCAAGCTATGAGAAATGGAGGGATACTTTACATAGAAGAATTAAATCGTGCCCCTCCTGATGCTCTTAATAGTCTAGTCGTAGCCCTTTCAGAAAGACAAATTCATGTCCCCCGATATGGCAGAATTAGCGCAGAAGAAGATTTTCGCATTGTAGCAGCTATGAATCCTTATGATGACATTGGGGTTCAAAGAATTAGCCGTGCAATTCTCGATCGTTTTACTAAGCTTCGTTTGGATTATCAGTCAAAGGATGAAGAATTAGAAATTGTGCGAGTAAATACAGGCAGTGATAATGAGTTATTAATTGAACTAGGAGTAGAAATCGATATACAGACCCGAATACATCCTGATCTACGTTTAGGAGCAAGTGTGAGGGGAGCAATAGATTTCGTTTTATTGTGTACAGAAAAACTGACACTAAAGGATCATCATCTCACTACCGAAGACATTATTGATTGTGCATGTCTGACATTTTCGTCCAAAATATGGCTTTCGGCGACTTCGGAAAAAACTGAGGAAGAAATCATTCGCGAAATTGTTCAAGGGATTTTAAAGAATAAAGAAGATGAATTAAAGGAAGAATTTGAAAAAGAAGAAAAAAAGGAATCACCATCTGAGCCTTCTTCTTCCACATCAGAAACTGATACATGGATTCCAGAAGGAGACGCGATTCAACAAGAGATTGAAGCAGCTATCCAAAATGCAGATACAAAAGCATTACTGCAATTCCTTCTTTCAAAGAGATCCTTAAAACGAAAGGTAGGCGATGATCTTTCTGAGATAACAAACCAGTCGTTTAATGAAATCTTCAACAGACCAGAGGCTCCAGAACTTTATAGTCTGTTAAGAAAAACTCTTAATCGGGAACGTGAGTTGCTAGCGCGAAAATTATCAACACGTATAATCCTTTCACGTGCACAAATGGTTGCTCCGTATGGACAGAGAAATGGTAAATTTCATCCATCAAGGTTTGACGGGGAATGCCAAATTGATTTACATCGTACAATTGAAAAATTTGTAGAGAATCGCCCGTCTTTCACGCAGGATGAAATTCTTGTCCGTAAAAGAAAACGAGTCAAACGCACTTACGTCCTCCTCCTTGACGCGTCAGAATCAATGTACGAACGAAAAATAGGTTTAGCTGCATTGGCAGCCTCAGTTCTGGCCTATAGTCTATTCCGTAAGGACGATTATTACTCAATCATTGCGTTTCATTCGAAACCGTTTTTAGTTAAGCCTATAAACCAAAATCTGGCCGTGGAACAAGTTGTTAACGATGTGCTGACTATTGAAGCAGGTTATCTAACGAATATAGCTTCAGCATTGCAAATGGGCATAGATGAGACAGCTAAAGTAAAATACACGCAGCGTGAAGCATTTCTATTGACAGATGCTGTTTGGACTGAGGGGAGGGATCCCCGTCCGATTGCTCATGCTGGACTATTTGATAGGATCAATGTTCTTCTCGCAACGGATGGAGACCCTGAATTCGCTGACGAGTTAGCTTATAACGGAAATGTTTATCCCATCGAAACTTGGAAGGACATTGTTAAAGCAATAAATAAAGCTCTAACGCCCAACTGTTAAGAAACTCAACTTAATCTTTTGCTGATTGATTTTTAAGTTTAAAAAGAGCGCTAGAAAAAAAATGGTTAATTTAGATCTATTTTTTCAAACCGATTCTTCTGTAGGTCACTCCTGCATTGAGAAATGTTTCAGCATCTACAGTTTTTCGTCCATCAATGACAATCGGTGTCTTCATAAGGGTCTTGACGTCATTTGGTTGTAATTCCGTAAATTCCTTCCAGTTTGTGACAATGATACATACATCAGTATCTCTCAAGGCTGCTTCTTTGCTCTCAGTGAATTGAACTTTTTCACCAAAAAGTTGTTTCATATTGTCCATTGCCTCTGGATCGTACGCCTTTATTGTTGCGTTATTCTTCAGAAGTTCATCGATTACAATAATAGAGGGTGCTTCACGGATATCATCAGTATCTGGTTTAAAGGCAAGACCAAGAATAGCAAATTGCTTTCCAGAGAGATCGTTACCGATTACGTCTTTACACATGGATATTAGGCGCAAAGGCTGTCTCTTATTTACTTCAATCACAGAATTGAGTAATAAGGGATCATAATTTGCCTTTTTTGCTGCTGCAATGATAGCTTTGACATCTTTTGGAAAACAGCTGCCACCAAACCCAGCACCTGCTCTGAGAAAATAAGGGCTAATTCTGAAATCAAGTCCAATACCTTCTGCTACATCGTAGACGTCTTTGACACCAAGTGCCTCGCACATATTTGAAATAGTATTGATAAACGAGATTTTTGTAGCTAAAAAGGAATTCGCGCCATATTTAATCATTTCTGCGGTTCTAAGGTCAGTCTTAAGAATGGGGGTCTCTTTGGGAACCCAATCAAATAACTCACGAACTGTCTCATACGAGCGTTCATCAATTGCGCCAATAACTACTCGATCTGGTTTTAAGAAATCTTCAATAGCATTTCCCTCACGAAGAAATTCAGGACAAAAAGCAATACCAAAATCTTTTCCTGCCTCTTTTCCTGATTCAGCTTCCAGGATAGGCGTAATTACAGAATCTGTTGTACCCGGCACAATTGTAGACTTTGCTGTGACAACAAAATATTCATCTTTTTTCTTTAGAGCCTTGCCAATATCTCGTGCGGCTGACTCAATCCACACAGTGTCCATTTCTCCGCTCTCTTTAGATGGTGTACCAACGCATATAAATGCTACATCTGAGTTTAATATAGCTTCTTCGGTGTTAATAGTTCCTTTAAGCATTTCAGTGCTTACCATTTCTTTTAAAAGTTCGTCTAGACCCTTTTCATAAATAGGTGGTTGAGCTGAATTGATCGCCTCAATTTTCTCAGGTATTATATCCACACATTTAACAGAAAAGCCTTGTTTGGCGAAACAAACGCCACTTACCAAGCCTACGTATCCTGTACCGATCATTGTAATTTGTTTAGATCTATTTTTCATAGAATCCCCTAAATGCATGCTAATTGATAGATAAAAAGTTAACAACTTGAGTAGAGATTCACATTATCACTGAATTTTTCAATATTTCGCTTATTAAGCGATTAATTCTCATTAAGTTTGTTCGAAACTAATTTTTCTAGAGCCTCGAAAATCTTCAAGAGTTCGTCCTCAAAAGTAGTTAGAAAACTGTCAAGTAATGTAATACGAATTTGATTTTCTGTTTCATCCAAGGAATTTGTGCAGCGATTAAAGTAAAAGCCTTCTAATGTAGCCCTAGTTTTATTGAATAAACTTAGATTTTTTTCCGAAATACTGTCTGAAAGTTTCTCTAGTAGAGCAAAAAATGAATTATCATTGGACTCAAAATAATCAGATACGAAAAGATCTTCTAACTTTTTGAGTCTATTTAGATACTCAGTAATCCTTTCAGTATCATTATCCAATATGGAGCTAAAAAAAGAGAAGACAGATGAACTAAAGCCAAATGTTAGCAGTTCTGATTGAAGAGGTGTTATACCCACAATATCTTTAATTTGAGGATCAATTAAATTAGAGAAATAATCTTTATGATCTTTTAATATTGAATTTGCCATGTTTAGTGGCTTATGGCTCTCGATGAAGAATATTTTTGCTAAAGAGGGCTTCTGAAGTAAGATATGGATGAGACCTAAATTAAGAAGACAGGCATTCTTTGCAAGAAGTAATTTATACAGGTTTGAGAGTTCTCCACTATCTAACATCTCATTGTCTGATGTTTCTTGCTCAATTATCCGCAAAGCTGATGTATAGTATTTTGCAGCGTTTTGTAAATCCTGCAAATCCTCCTGATAAGCTGCTGCAGCCCGAATATAGTTATCGACTGCTCCAGTCGGGTCATCGTTCTTGAGACAAAACTCTGCGGAATTTAAAAAATGGGTGGGTTGATTAAACCCTTTTTCGCTCATAAGCACCACCGTTGTTATGTAGCAACGCATAATGTTTTAGTGTAACTTAGATAGGCATAGAAGGCAAAAACTGATGCGCCAGTAATATAGTAAGTACAAAGAAAATTGCAACAATAATCCCTGATACCTTTAACCAATTTCTCTCATATTTTTCTGGTATACCTCGAAGATCTCCAGGAGCTCCTCCTTTCAATCGTTGTTCAAACCATTTTGAAACGCGAGATCCAAAGGCTGATCCTGTAGGTGGAATTAAATCGAGGAAAAGATGCGAGCTATAACCGATGAAGAAAGCGGCTAAAAGAAACAAAACCCCGAACTCAAAACTCGTCAAAAAATAAAATACGAATAATACAGCAGGGATTAGAGGTGAATGAGTGATGGGAGATCGATGATACTTTATGCCAAAATCGAGATCCACATCGGGAGCATGAGAAGCCGCGATAACTACCAGATATCCAAGAACAGATCCGTTTATAGCTGCCAGTCGAATAACTCCACTACCAAAAAAGAAATATGCAAGAAAAAATACGGTAAACGCTATGCATGCCCAAAATTTGTGTTCAAATCTATTCATAGAATCACCTCAAGAATATTCACTATGAAGTGGGGATAGGAATTGTGTTCTAAGCGAAATTCGGGTTAAGATCGTACAATCTTCTTTTTTAGCGTTTTGCGTTAGACGTTTTCCGGTTTTTAGACAATGCAGGCTTAAACGATTTTTTAGATTACCACCGATATAACACAACCCTAAGGTTTTATGAGTTACGAGTGTTCCTTTTTTCAGCCCAAGTGATAGCGTACCACCATATCTTCTTTTTATGCCCCCTTTCGCGAATTGAAAACGATGTAACTGTCTCCTGTGAAATTGTAGCGGTGTTATATAGTAAATACTTATTGTGGTCGGAAATTTTGCTCTGGTTGTAGCGGCTGCCAGTACCCAGGCATCTACACAATGAGTTTCAAAGATAGGTTGTGATTTGCTCTTCTTTTTGTGCAATCCAAAGTGTTGTCTTAACTGCTGTGTCTCGTTCCCTTGTGCTAGTATCACATTTAATTTAAGTTTTTGTAACTCGCTATAGAAATACCACTTGCCCACTTCTAATGGGCTAAAATTAGTGTTCCATCTCTTATGATGTCTCTTTTTTGTAACTGCTTGAATATCCTCTACCACCACGTTTTGGATAGGAATGATAGTGCAGAGTTGTTTGATGATCCTTAGTTTTACATCCCATCGTGCTCTGGTGGATGGTGGTAACCTACGTTGATTTGCTATTCGGTTTTTCTTGTTTTTTCTACGGCGAGTATTCCTTTTTCGGCGTGCCTTCCGCGCATTTCGTCTTTGTTCGACCTTTCTTTTCACCCAAGTTATCGCTTCTGACATGATATTGACTACCGTATCACCTGTACCAACGACTGAGAACCCTTCGTACTTCGTACCTGGATCTACTCCAATGGCGAGCGGTTGTGTGACGGGTATGTGTGGATCGAATTGTAAATGAAGATAAAAGATGCCTATTTTATTCCGTTTCTTGATGGCCTTTCCTTGAGCAATGAGTTTTCGAGCTTTTGCAGGTCGACACGGCATTAATGGAGTGCCATTTTTACTAACGACAGGTATTCTACCGATTGCGGTCTCCCTGTCAGAGTCATGTTTCCCTTCGCCAGGGTATATAGGACATAGTCTAGTACTATTGTTGCTAGACTTGGAATTAAGTGATTCTTCCGAAGCGGGCTGGACTAGGGAGGCATCCAACCATTCTTGTAGTCCTATACACGTAGTTCCCGAAGAACTGAGGCTAGTCAACTCTTGCGTTGGTATCACCATCCCATGCCCTGTCCTCTTGGACAGGGTAGCTGACAGAAACATCACCAAACAAATTCATTTTTGAATTCATTTGTTGCTTAATTCGATTGATCTAATGCAGAAATTAAGTTATACCAAATATTTAACGTTTCTCATAAACACATTGAATTGAAAAGTTCAGACCCCTCACACCTTTATAGTGGTATAAACCTTTAAAAGCAAAATTTGCTAGTCACAGTAACCACTCCAAAGATTTAAGTAGTGATTCATGAAACTGGTTCTCTAGAAGTTTAATGAAAGGTGCAGAAAGTGAGACATAAGTGGGCACTCTTTTTCATAGTAATATTGTGTTTTACGATTCCTATCACACCAATGCAAAAAATTGAACTGGTAGCTGGCCAAGAGGAGGAAGTACTAAGTGGAAAGGATTTTCTGAACGTAACGAAAACTGTAAAACCGAAAGAAACTTTTGTCGACTCCAATGTAACAGTTACAGTTGAAATCAAGAACCCTGAAGTCGTAAATGAAACAATCTTTGATCTGGCAATAACAGAAGCAGATCTTCCTTTCTGGAGCTTTACAGAAATAGATCCAGGTAATTTAAGTCTTGTCGATGGGATTGAACTTAGTGTTAAGGAGAATGTTTCTGCGTATTATATCCTTCGCCCCGAGAAATCTGGAAATTATACATTACCTGGGGCAAAGATTACATTTATGGATGAGAACGATACTCGTTATGAGTTTTTCACCGATCCAGTAGGTCTTAATGTACTTCCCAAGCTAACTACAATAGAGTGGAGAGATATTCTATTGCTTTCTATCTTAGCAATTGGAATCCCAGGTGTTCCTTGGGCACTGTTATTCTTCACAAAAAGGAAGACATTTAAAGTCAGAAAGAAAAGCAAAAGATAAGATTTTTAGATGTACGGGATTAGACCTTATGAATTTCATAGATTTTAATGTACCTTACTTACGGTAGGGATTTATTACTAATTTCTTATAAGCTAAAAAGGATTGATAAGTTATGACACTGGATAACCTACTTAATAAAGACCTCAAGTTCATTTTCTTTGGCGGCAAGGGTGGAGTAGGAAAGACGACATGCGCGGCAGCAGCAGCAGTTTGGTATGCAAAAAATACTAACTTGAAGGTTCTGATAATATCAACAGATCCAGCACATAGTCTAGCTGATTCTTTGGATCAACCGATTGGTGGCGAAATAAAGTCAATCGAAGGCGTAGAGAATCTTTATGGTCTTGAAATTGATCCAAAGACGGCAATAAAGGACTATAAAAGTCTTATGGGGATTTCACCTGAAGAGAGTTTATCAGACATGTCGCCGGTTCCGCTTGATGAACTTGGGATGGGAGATATGTTGGATACGAGCCCACCTGGTATTGATGAAGCATTAGCGTTCGGTAAGGTCCTTGAGTTCATTGAAAAGAAAGATGAACACGATTATGATCTAATCATTTTTGATACAGCCCCTACAGGACATACGTTACGTCTTCTAAGCTTACCTGATGTGCTTGATTCATTCCTAGGAAAGATTATAAAACTCAGACTCACCCTTGGGAAGTTTGTAGGCAAACTTAAGAGTCTCTTTGGTAAGGATACAACTGAGGATAGAACAATGGAAGCTTTAGAAAAACTTAAAGAGTCTGTTGGAAAAGCACAGGTGGATTTGAGTGATCCAGAAAAAACATCATTTTGCACGGTGATGATTCCAGAGGCAATGAGTATCTATGAAACTGAACGACTTATCACTACACTCTATGAATATGAGATACCAATAAGCAATGTACTTGTAAACATGGTGTACCCAGTTATACCTGACTGCGCTTTTTGCGCTGCAAGACGAAGTATGCAAGAAGGTAATCTGGAAACTATAAGAGAGTTTTACGCAGAAGAATTCGAAATTACAGAGATCCCACTTTTTGACACGGAGATAAGAGGTATAGAGCGCTTAGAAATGTTTAGTTCAAAGCTTTTCGGAAAGAATGAGGATTAAAGATATTTTTGTGAAGTAATAATTGCGCTTTGAGCGCATCTCATCCTTTAGTTCATTTTTTTTGGTTTTTGGCATTTGAGATAAGAAGCTTAAATTTTGGAAGTATCAAGACCACAGAAAGATAGAATAGCACACCAACTAAACAAAGAATTGAAATTGGATATCCAATAGGAACGTTCTCTTCAAATCTTAATGTTATTAGATGCTCGCCTTCTGGCAATTCTAGAGTAATAATACCAAATTTGTTTTCTTTGATATTAATCTCTGTGGAATCTAAGTATGCCTTCCAATTAGGGAAGATCCCATACTTCACAAGAAGTATTCCACCATCTGAAGATTGAGCGTTAATAATTAAAGCTGTTGGGTTTATTGATACGAATTCTGCAGTACCTATACTATTCGGAAATAAAGTATCAGCGTCGTCAACGATTTCGACCATTGGCCTGAAATATGGATTTTGCAGGATACTTATATTGGAGTTCTCGTAGAACCTGATTTTTTGCCATCCATTAAGTAGCCATTCTGCATCATTTTTTTGCCTTACAATCAAATACTTTAAACTTAAGTATCCAAGTTCTTTAGTCAATGATGGGTTCAAACTAACACTGTTTTCCAAAGATCTTGAGGCTGTCCACCACTGGGGTCCTTCTACCTCATAAAATTCAGTTTTTGTTATTGATTCGCCCCTGCCTCGCCCGTATAGATCACTGATGCGATAAAGACCAGTGTCGCTGGACTTAATCCACTGTAAAGCATTCAAATAATCCTCATCTTGGGGAAAGTACTCCCATTTATAGGCGCCTGTATATGGCCACATATCCACTAGAATTAAAAGGACGGTAATTACAAGAATCCAGTGGCTTAAACGAAACTTGAAATTCCTTTTAATCTCAAACGCTTTTGCTTTCTCATAGAAAGTACTTACAACTATGCCTGTCAAATAAGCGATGGAAATTGAAGCGGGTAACAGAAATCGCCATGGCCACTTAAAGAACGAAATTAATGGAACATAATAATAAATAAAAACGCTAGGATAATCTGCTAGAATAAGAGAAATAACAAGAAGCGCCATAAAAAACTTTGTTTCATTATTTTTAGAGTTCTTATCCTTTGGCTTTATGAAAAACGCAAGTAAAGCAAGTCCCAAAGAGACTGTACCTATATAGAATGGCATTTCGCCCGCTATACCGATTTTCGACCCTCTCATCCGCCACCAAAGCTCTCTCGTGTAAAGCTGTGGTAGACTGACAAAATGCGAAGCAGGATAACCTCCAGTCGATAAAGCGACTTCGTTACTCCATAGAATCGTGGACGTCTGTGTATACGCAGGTATAAGCCACCATGCTGTTAATCCTAGCCCTACTCCAATGGGTACGAAATACATAGCAACCATCAAAAATGCTCTATTTACAGTAAGTTGATGGGAGATAAGTTCATCTAGAAGCGAATAGATTAAATACATAGTGATAATGTAGACAGAGATATACGCTGTCGGTAAATGCGTCAAGATCAATCCTGCGAGGAAAATACCTGAGAATATTGCTTTTACTAAACGCCTATTCGAATCTGTTTTAAGAGATTCTCTTGAAAGGACGAAAATAAGAGGCACATACATGTAACCCATTAATTCCGTAAAGGTACCTCTATAAAATGCTGTAGTAAGATGGAGTCCAATGAAAGTAAAGGATATCGCGGAGATACTTGCTACAATGCTATCCTTTGAAATTTTTTTGGTCATATAATAAACAGAAAGAGCGCAAAGGATGAACGAAGTAACAATTGCACCCTTTAGAGCTTGAAAGGTGTTTAAAAACCATGAAAAAGGGAATGTAAAATAATAACCAAGAAAATGATAGAAGCGAAACAATGCCAGACCGCCAATTCCGTTCCAAGGATCGAAAGGGGAATATATTATGCCTTCTCTCCAGTATCGGAACATAACCCATACATTGCTTACATGATAGGTAAGGTCATGACTCTCTGGAAACCCTGGCTTTGTTAAAAAAGTATGAGTTGGAAGAATAGCTAAAACGACAAGAATAACGATAATTATAACTTCTTTTCTTCTTCGCGAATTTTCCAAATAGGACTGAAATGGAAATAATGGAAATGTATACAATAACGAAACGAATATTGTTACAACACAAACGATACCCAAGAGAATATAACTTGGAGGGGTATATGGGGCGCCATAGGTTGTAAGAAGAAATATTGTTAAAAAGACAGCCATTAGAGTAGCGAAGAACAAGAAAGGACGCTCTAATAACTTCTCAGAGTTCCGATAAAGAAAAAACCCCATAAAAAGAGCAAGTACTCCTAAAACAAACGCCTGAAGTATATAGATCGTTCCATCCAAAGGAGAAAAGGAAAATTTCATAAGCAAAGCGAGAAGTACGCCCATGACTAAAAATACAGGATAATAAATAAACTGCTTCATCAAATCAAATAAACGAGTTTTTTTTATATTTGACGTCATCTTTTTGATGTTTCCCCTAAATTCTAAGGATATAGAACCGGTCTAAACCTGTCCACTCATCAGCGTAACTATAAGCGATCATCCTCAAAATTTGAGCTCACCCTTGCCAGTTAACTTCATCTGATTTTGGGGTTTGCAGATATTGCATTTATCTAAAATTCAGAAATTACTGAAATCAAACAATAGTAACTTTTCCACCAATGGATTCACCTGGCAAGCCATGTTCAAATCTTGCCCTAACCACACCATTTCTTCCATGGGGGCGTAAAATTTTTCCTTTTAGACGTTTACCTGCAGGAGAAAGCCAAACTACTGTTTTTCCTATCAATTGAGCAGCTTCTTTATCAGAATCGTATTTTTGAAATTTCAATAACATATGCTTATTGATTTGCCTATTGCCGCCTCTTCTGTATCCTGTGATGAGACCTTCAAGACCTTTGACAATGCTTTCCGTCATTCTGTTCACCATTTTGTTGCCTTTCCATATATTTTATGATTTGTTTAAAAAGACTTCTATTAAGAACTACGAATTAAGAATTAAAGTCTTCAATCACTTAATAAGAAGGAAAAAAAAACAAGTAACTAGCCGTTTATGAATTGTTCTGCGATCTTACGCCTCACACCATAAAAAATTTTCAAAATTTCTTTTTTTACAAGTCCAGCTAAAGGCTTATTCAGACGAGTGAAGAGCTCAATGCGAGACATTTTATGTTCATTTGCAATTTCATAAATAGATTTGTTTCCATTGCATGATTCAAGAAGTGCCCATTCTTCTCGTGATAATTTTGCTAGTTTCTTGGTATTAACCTCTTGAGTGATCGGAATGCGACAAATCGGTCTGAAAGTTTCTCTTAATGTCTTCTCGAAACACAACATCAAAAAATTTTCAATTTTTTCAAAATCCGAAATATCTCCAGACCAATCGTCAAGAACTTGACTGTACTTAATTGAAATTAACTTAGCTGCGGTAGAAATATCTTCTTCTAATAGAATTGGTGAAGTAAGCACATCCGAGAGAGCAACAACTATGAAATTATGATTTTCTCCCCACTCAAAGACAAATTTTGTATCACCAGAATCAATCTGTTCAAGTTGGCCATTACCTGAGGAAACCACTTCAGAAATGAGAGAACTAATCCCACTCAACGCCCCACTAACTAAATCTTGATCTACACCGTTCATGTATTCTTTACATAAAGAACATGAGTAAATTGTCCTTCCGTCCTTATAGATTATGTAAATCGAATATAGTCCCATTATAAGACCTCAGCGCATTTTTTCAAGAATCCGAAGTTCATATTCACAAAATTCTTCATTTAATGCTCTACAGTGAGTTTCAACGCAATTAACGCGCCATCCCTGGGTATCAATTAACTCTTCATAAACTAGAGAAAAAACCTCTTCAACGATACCTGCAACAAAATCACAGAGAACCCCTTCTCCCTTCTCAGAAGCTAGTGTATCACAAATGACGCACTGGAAATCGCGTATTTTAAATAGTCCCTTATTTCCAGATATCTTTGGAGAACTTTCAAAAATTTTTTTCCATAAAACTTTGATTAGATTCTTTATTGTACCATCTTTTAACGGTGCTTTGAGTTTCATGAGTTCCTTGGGAAACACACTGTATAAAATTTCCTCTCCGAAATTCTTTCCCCTTAATTTTAATTCCCTGCGAACATCTATGAAAGATTCGTTATACCTATAGAGATGTTTAATAAATAAACCATACATGATAGGTAAAATACGCCGGTTCATCTCAGACAGAAGCTTCACCTCTTGCTAGAATGAATTTGCAATAGGGTGTCCCATCTTTTGCCCAGCATTCCGATTCATGGCATGTAATGCCCGAAGAGGAAAAACGCCCTTTTGCTCCAATATCTTCAAGTGCGAATTCGATGATTGTTTCAATAAAGCCCGCGATAGCTTCAGAAAATGGAAAATGGACAGGTTCAGATATATTCCGACATAATTCACTTGATTTGGAAATAATAACTAGCTGATTCGAATCCTTATCCCATTTACACTTATCAGGTTTTTTTAAAAAAACAATTTTCCATATTTCTTCAATATAGTGTTCTAATTTCTGTTCAATGAGGTTTGGATCTAAAATTTTTGAAAGAAGTGGATAAAAAACTTCGCCAAGTTGCCTGCCAAATTCATGCAGATGGTTTGTGATTCGTTCAATATCATATTGAGTTCGCCATACTATGGAATTAACAATAGTTGTGTATAAGCCACTAACTAATGTTGTATTTATCTTATTTTTGAGATCTTTCTGAGCTCGGCTCTCAGTATGAATTTTAACCATATATCATTTCAGCCCATTCGCTTTTTCAAAAATTTTTTGGCAATTAAACAATCGCACACATGTTTATGAATTATCTGGTGAAAAAAACCGCAATTACAACTAATGAGTCATTTGGTACAAGAACGACCAAATTAACTTCACTTTTATGTGGTTGAGATAAAAAGTGTAATATCCTCCAATTAAAGACAACAATCTTTAACATACCCTTGGTATTAATTCACCTACTGGCTTTTCTATAATTCTTTGCCCACCTACGTAGGTTTCCAATATCACATACCCTGGGTTGTCGACTTTAGCCTCACCAATGATTGCCGCATCTTCTCCATAGCGAGTTTTTTGTATATGTTCAAGAGTTTGTTCTGCTTTTTCAGACGCTACGCCAATAAGGGCAATACCTTCACAAGCTATGTCTAACGGATCTAATCCTAACATATCTGACGCCGCTAAGACTTCCGGCCGTCGAGGGATCTTTTCCTCCTCGATCCAGATGCTAACGTGTGATTTATGGGCAAAATCATTTAAAGCAGAAGAAATTCCTCCTCTTGTTGGATCCTTCATGCATGTAACTCCCCCAATTGCAAGCGCACTTTGGATAACTTCATAGATAGGTGCACAATCGGATTTTAATTCTGTTTCAAACTCAATACCCTCTCGAAATGACATTAATGCAATACCATGATCCCCGATTGTTCCAGTAGCTATTATCTTATCGCCAGGTTTTAAATTTGAATCCGTTATTACACTTCCTTTAGGCACAATGCCAATTCCTGTTGTAGTAACTGTAATTTTGTCTATAGATCCTTTTGGCATGACTTTGGTATCTCCCGTGATTATCGCTACGTCGACTTCTCTCGCTGTTTCATCCATGGATTGTAGTATTTTTTTTAAATCAGAAACTGGAAATCCTTCTTCAATGATTAAAGCACTAGCTATTGCGATAGGTCTAGCTCCCATTACAGCAACATCATTGATTGTGCCAGCTGTCGCTAATCTTCCAATATCTCCGCCTGGAAAAAATATTGGGTCTACTGTATGTCCGTCTGTGCTAACAACAATTTCAATATCACAATCCTTCAAAGAAATCGTAGCTCCATCGTCCAAAGAATCTAATCCGATGCTTTCATTTGAAACAGTGCGTTTAGAAAAGGATTTTAACACGAGATCGGATAATAACTCATCCATAATGCTGCCACCAGCACCATGAGCTAACTTTATTACATTAGTCATCTCTCTCGCCCCTTGAGTTGATCGGACCGGTGATGGATATTTGAATTCATATCTATGTCAATCTAAATTTTAACGATTTTTAAATCCATTTGTTTAGACATTGTGATCTTAAAGTAGAGCCTAAATTATTTTCCTGTCAGCATGGATTTACCCAAGAGCTAAATTAAATTTAAAAGTAATGTCTTTTTTTCTAAGAACTGTCTTATCTGCAGAATCGTTCATTTTAAGACATCAAGAAAAAATTTAAAAAGCAATAAGACTCCTGAAAACTACAACTAAAAGAAACATTAGGTGTAATTATGCCGATTCAACAAGGACGTTCAAAACGTAAAGCAACTGGTGCAAAGTTAAGATCGTTTAGAAAAAAGAAAAAGTATGAAATTGGAAGAGAACCTGTGGAAACAAAAGTGGGCGAGGAAAAGAAAAAGAAAGTACGAGTCCGCGGGGGAAACTTCAAAATTAAACTTCAAGCTGTACGTTATGTTAACGTAACCGATAGAGGAGTGACAAAGAAAGTTCGTGTACTTGGTGTTGAAGAAAATCCTGCTAATTTGGATTTCACACGCAGGCAAATTATTACAAAAGGAACCATAATACAGACAGATATTGGGTTGGCAAGAGTAACAAGTAGACCTGGTCAAGACGGAATAATTAATGCTGTCACGGTTGAAGTTGTAGATTAAGTCGTGAAAATCGCTATTATTCAATTCTTAGAACATTATCGTCCTGTTTGGAATTATTTTGATTTCTTCTTTTTCAATAAATTTCCAAAATTATCCGTACACTGGGAAAGATCATGATACCAAGAAGGAGCCTCTTAGGCCTTTCAAGTGTTGGTTTTGGTTTTATATTATTAGGTATAGGTCTCATTATCCTCGGAATGATACTTTCTAGTTCTGGAACAGGTCAATCAGGTCAGATACAGGGCGGAGGAATTATATTGATTGGTCCAGTTCCTATCATTTTTGGAACCAACACGGCTATGCTTCTGCCGTTAATTATCATAGCAATAATTTTTATGATCCTTATGCTCGCACTTCCGTTTATTTTTCAAAAATTATGGATTCCAGAATTGCCTAAAGATCTGTATAAAACCTGTCCTGTTTGTGGTCAAATTATCCCTAAAAATGCACGATTCTGTCATCAATGTGGTAATCAGGTGAAAGATTAAGGGCGAAAAATCAAAAAAAAGAGGGAAACTACATATAGCGACACAGCACATTATC
>NZ_JAHPYX010000280.1:0-8836 GCF_019058535.1 Candidatus Borrarchaeum sp. | reverse complement strand
CATTTAAGATATTACCTTATGCAAAACATTCTGCTCGTTTTATATGTGAATTACTGAATCCCGATTTTGAGCCTTCAGCAACGGACGCTCGCGCATTTTTACGCCGAATCATTTATCAAGCAAAAGAAATGGGCTTTCTTCCTATGGCGGCTGGGGAATTAGAATATTATCTTACCAAACGGGATGATAGTGGCAATATGATTCAACAAAATAACGAGAAATATGGAACGACTACCCAGTACGACTTAGCAAATGATGTAATACAAGATTGGCTAGATACGTTTGAAAAAATGGGACTCGACATAGAACGTGTTATCTCTGAATACGGCGGTGCACAATACGAAATAACGATAAGATATACAGATGCACTAACTGCTGCCGACAATGTTTTAACGTTCAAAGATGCAGCTAAAGGAGTAGCTTTGAATCATGGATATTCAACAACTTTCTTGCCCATGCCATTTCCTGGAGGGGCAGGATCGGGAATGCATTTTCACATCAGTTTATGGGATCTCAATGGGAAGAATAATCTCTTCTATTCAGAAAGTGATGAATATTTCCTCTCTGACACGGCAAAATATTTCGTTGGTGGAATAATGGCTCATCTAAAAGGTTTATGTGCTGTATGTGCACCAAATCCAAACAGTTACAAGCGTCTTTTACCGCATTCATGGGCACCAGCACATTGTATATGGGGCGTTGATAATCGAGCTGCTGCCATAAGAATTCCCACACGTGCAGAAGGAGATGAGGCAGAACCAACGCGAATAGAATTTCGTGTGCCTGATGGCACAGCGAATCCGTACTTCGCTTTAGGTACAACCTTGGCTTGTGGCTTAGAAGGAATCAAAAATAAAATAGATCCGCCAGAACCAGCTCATATAGAACCTGGCGACCTGGTGGATGATGATCTTGAAAAGAAAGGCATTGAGTACTTGCCAAGAACTCTGGGCGAAGCACTTGCAGAATTTAAAAAGGATGCTTTCTTTAAGGAAATTATGGGTGATTTCGGTTTTAATGAGTTCTATAAGGTCAGAATGTCTGAGTGGAGAGAGTATTGCAGTGTTGTTACTGACTGGGAATTAAAAAACTATCGCGATACGTTTTAATCCAAAGGAGGGAATAATCTGAGCAATGAACAATTGTTTGAAGGTATTAAAAATTCCATAATTGACCTAGATAGAGAAGAGTGCCTTAGATTAGCACAAGAAGCTCTTGATGCTGGAATTAATCCACTTGAAGTTATTGAGAATGGACTAAAGAAAGGAATTCAGATTGTTGGAACGAAGTATGAAGAAGGTGAGTTGTTTATAGTAGATTTGATGATGGCAGCATCAGCTATGAAAGCTGCAGTCGAACTCCTTGAGCCCCATATTTCGTCAGAAATGAAAGAAAAGGCTAGTGCTGGGAAGATTATTATTGGAACAGTTGAGGGCGACATTCATGATATAGGAAAGACCATTGTGTCAACCTTATTAGCTGCCAATGGTTTCGAAGTAATCGATTTAGGTTCAGAAGTACCTGCCTCAAAATTTATAGAAAAGATCAAGGAACTCAAACCAGATATCGTTGGAATGTCTGCGCTCCTAACAACTACGATGCCAAAAATGCAAGAAGTTATTGAAGCGCTCGAAAAAGAAGACTTGCGTGATGCAGTAAAGGTTATGATAGGAGGGGCTCCTGTTACAAAGGAATTTGCAGCAAAGATTGGTGCAGATGGCTATGCTAAGGATGCGGAAGAAGCTATAAAATGGGCTAAAGAGCTTGCCTCTTAAATAGCAATAAACTGTAGGTATTTCTCTATTTTTATTTTTCTTTGGTCGTTTTTCGAAGGATTCTTGCGTTTTTTTTATCACTTTTCCAATATTTTCATTTCTCAAGAATTTCAGAGGAAAGATTTTTTAGGGAATTCTGCTTTTACAGATGTTTAAAAAATTGATTAAAACAGAGAATCTTCTAGCTAGGAGGTCAACTTTTGACCGAATTCACAATGCGTACTGGTACGGGAAAACCGTTATACATGTCTAAAGAACAAATTCGGTCAGACCTCGAAGACGGTGCAAACTGGGCTGCAACAAAAGCAAAGATACCAGAACTGTCAGCTAATGAAATAGATCATATTCTTGATATACTCGTGAGACCAGGAAGACAAATTGGAGTTGAACAAGGAAAAGAAATTGTTTTAACTACAGATGGCGGCACCACAAGATATACAGGTATTTGCAGGTACTCAGCTATGCCTGTATCAAGAGAACAGGCTGTAATAATCGGAGAACGTTTCATTGGTTTCGATACGTTTGAAATTGGACACGCTGACTACAGTTTTAGACCAGTAAAAACAATTGCTATGGATGAGGCAACAGTAATCGAGAATACAGAACTTAACAGTGTGATTCCAGTATTCTATGGAGCAATGCCTAACCTAGGAATCTATTTCCAATCGCAAGGTGGGAAATGGCCATCTCCTACAGATTTCATGAACGAAGGTAAGATTGACGAGGCAAGGGCGGTTCAAGAGTCTGCTGCAGAAGATATGACTAATGACATAGTCTACGTAGCAAAAATCTTCGCGGAGACTGGTCTTGACGGTCTTGATATAGATACTACTGCTGCTGCTGGTGATGCAGATTTCTATGGAACTTTAAAAGCCATTGAGATAATAAAAAAGGAAACTAATTTAGCACTAGAGGTTGGCATGGCTGGCGAAAAAGTATTTGGATTACATGCAGATCTTAAATATGATGGTGAACGATTAGCAGGTATGTGGCCACATCAACAAGGCTTGATGGTAGAAAAGGCAGGTGGAGATCTCTTTGGTGCTGTCATTAATACAGACACAGGTAAATCTTGTCCGTGGAATTTAGCCCGTTCGATAACTTTTGTTAAGGAGGTTATGAAGACAGTCAGTATTCCGGTGCATCCTAACATGGGAATGGGTGTCGGTGGAACCCCTATGTGCGAAGTTATTCCAATGGATGTCGTCACTCGATCTGGTGTTGCAATGGTAGAACTTACTAATTGTGATGGCGTATAGGTAGGAACAGGAGACCCCGTTGGTATGGATTTGGCTTATCGGATGAGCATTGGAATGGGAGGCATCGGCACAGCAGGTGATATAGTAGCACGCCTTCAAATGACTAAGAGAATGAAACTTGACGCTGCCAAGGAATTTGTTGCTAAAAAATTAGGTGTTGATCAATTCACGCTTCACGATACTCTTCAAATGAGAGATCTTCGCGATGAACTTGAGCTTGGTTCTGTTACCGCACTTCCAGGAAAGGCCAAAGGTATTGAGGCAAAAGCTAGAATCGCAGATCTGTTTGATATTAAAATCAATTCTGTGAAACGGCTTAAGAAGAAACTTTCTTTAGACTTTTAGCATAGTGCTGGCAACGAAATCAACTGAAAGATCGGCAAGGCTTGATTGGGTTGATTTCAGATGGGCTCACCCCCGCAAGGGGTCAGCACATTTATTATTTCTGCCTATTTTTGAATATAAAGATAGAAAAAATTAAATCGCTTTTCTGCACTTTAAAATCACAATTGCACCAATTAATGAGACTGCAACTCCTGATCCTATCGCTCCAAAGAGATACAAATTTATGTTGGAAAATAAGGCCGTTTGTGTTTCACCTTCTACATAACTCGTGGTCGATGAACCAATGTTTACTCCCCCTTCTCCTTCTCCCTTTCCTTTTACCCTTTTGAAATTTTCTAAATCGGCATTTCGGCAATTTGTTCTATGCTGAAAAAGAATCATTTAAAAACTCCAACGGCACTGATCTGTGATTTATACAAGAAGTCAAAAGAAATAGGAAGGTGGTACTTTGTCAAAATTATTCGAACCCTATGATTTCTGTGGTATTAAACTAAAAAACAGATTTATTCGATCAGCAACCAGTGAAAATTTGGCTAAAAATAGATTACCTACTGAACAATTGTTTAAACTATACAAAGAACTTGCTCGTGGTGAAATAGGGTTAATCATTACAAGTGCAATGCGACCTGATCGAACTTGGACAAGAGGACCGCAACAAAAGAATATGGTTATTGATAGTGATGATTCGATTCCTAATTTTAGAGAATTGACTAATCTTATGCATTCCTTTGGTTCTAAAGTCGCATTACAGTTAGGTTCATTTTTCGTTTTTAACGGCGAATCTGTTGCTCCCTCTGCTATACCATATACTTGGATTCCTGGTGTTACGCCCAGGGCTTTAACAATTCAAGAAATTAGAGAAATAGTTGAAATTTATGGTACTGCTGGAGCACGGGCTAAAAAGGCGGATTTTGATGCAGTTCAGATTCATGCAGCACATGGATATCCTCTTTCTAGATTTCTCTCACCACGTTTCAATAAAAGAACGGATGAATATGGAGGTAGCCCTAAAAATAGAGCACGCATTATAATAGAGATAGCAACTGAAATAAAAAAAAGAGCAGGAAGCGATTTTCCGGTTTTTGTTAAGATGGGCGTGGTAGATTTCTGTGAGGGAGGATTGACAAAAGAAGATGGAGTAGAGGTCGCAAAAGCTTTATCTCAAAATGGTGTCTCCGCAATTGAGACTTCTGCCGGGACACCTGGTTCAGAAATGAATGCCCTTGGTGCAACAAACAATTCTCGATGGACAGAAGGTTATTTATTGGATTATGCAGCCGCAATAAAAGCAGAAGTAGATGTACCAGTTATTTTAGTCGGTGGGCTTCGTGATTTAAGCATGATGGAAGATATTATCTCCCAAGGAAAAGCTGACTTAGTTGCAATGAGTAGACCATTTATCATTGAGCCTCATCTCATCAAAAGATGGAAGGAGGATGGAGATCAAGAGCCCTCACATTGCATATCGTGCAATGGATGTATGGATCTCTATATGGATGGAGAAATTGTAGAATGTATCATTTAATAGTGTTTATTAATCAGCTTCATTAGAATTTTTTACTTCTTTTCTTCTCATGGCTTGATTTGTCTATAAACACTGCATAAAGCAAAAATCAGCTAAATGTAAAAAGATAAAAGACTGAAATACCATCCTTCTAAAAAAAACTAATATTTCTAGGATGTGAGTATAAGTGGATAATTCAGATATGGAAAAACAATTCTCTATCAAAAGAATAGTACTCTCAATTCTGGCAATCCTCTTTACTGCTTTCGTGACTTATAATATGACCGTACCTTTATACAACTATTGGGCACCAGCGATTTTTGCAGCATTCCTTCTGATTATAATTAACAGACCACTTTTAAGATATCTGAATTTTCTGTTCCGAGTAAGAATGAGATCTAGACCTTCTACGGTTGGTGTTATATTTGTCCTGATTTTCATACTTGCTTCTAGTTCCTCAGCAATTACTTGGCAATATAACTTCTATGTCGCGAACAGATTTGTTGACGAACTTGGATTAGAGCTCTCAGATGTTGAAACACCGTTCACACAAGGAATAACGCCAGATGCTGTTCGTTTGGTTGACAGAGATTTAGCTTATACTATAGCCCAAAAGCACAAAGCAACTTTTACTGCAAGCGCAGTACTCGGGTACGAACAGATCGGTGTGTATCAAGGACATGAAGCTTGGTATGTGCCCGTCATCGAGGAGACCCTGAATTCTATGAGAATGAGAGCAGTTGGTTTTATCATAATAGACGTTAATAAGCCCTTTCAGCAACCGACAATAATCAAGTATAATCAAGAAGCAACAGTTATGCCAGATTTGTTATGGTATCGAAATCCTGATTATAAACTTTACAATCAAGATCAAAATAGGTATTATGGCAGAAATTATTACACAGAAATCGACGGCGAAATTCGTGTTATTGTGTTGTCCCATAACGGTTTTCTATATCCCCATGATGCAAAGGTTCATGTATTAAGTTTAGATGGCAAAGTAATCGAAGAACTCTCACCTAATGAAGCATATCTTAAAGGTATTCCACAGGTCTTGGACGAAGAGAACTACATCGAGTTCTACGAGAATGCTTTCAGTGGATTTCTAATGAAAGATAAAAGTCTGGATATGTGGGCAGGATATCTAAGTGAAAAGGATACGTTTGAACCTAGTGAAATCCTTCGTTATCTTCACGACCAACAAACAGGCACAACAATTGCCATAACAACAACTCACCCAACTAGCAATCCTTCAACAATGCACGGAATGTTCATTTGGCGTGGTACAAACGTTACTTATCACAATTTACGAAGGGCAAGCTTTATCAGCGCCGATGAAGCTCAACGAGAAGGAACAAAAATTCCTCAATTAACAATCTTTGGGAGTCTTTCTGCTTCAATGAGACTTCTTTATCCCATTAAATATTCAGACGGCACAGTCAAACTTGCATGGTTTATCCCCTATACCCAATCAGACCGACTTGTAGCCCTCGCTATCGTAGACCCAGTGGATACTTCGCACATTGGCTATGCAACGAAAGAGGAAGCGACAGGTGGTGAAGGTCTTGCTCGTTTAGCGATGTCTCGCTTTTCAGGAGTATCAGTATCTGGTGGATCTGGAAATGAGATTCATGGTAAGATAAAAGAAAGATCGACTTGGATAGAGGATGGAAACCAAGTAATCTTGTTTAAAGTAGATGACAAAGTGAGAAACGACATTTATGTCATGGCTAAAGCGAATCAACTTAGTGCACAAGACTTCCATGAACTTATAAGGAAAGATACTGGTGACAGTCTACATGTAACAGCTACATTTAGTGACTCTGAACAGGTCTGGATAATCACTGGACTTCTCTAAAAACCATAAATTGATCTATGTCAAAACAGCAAGCGTTTTATACCTGTGTCTTCAACAAGCTTAAACTTTTCTATTTTTTCTTTACTTAATTCTATTAAATAGGCTTTTAGTGCCCCTATATTATATTCTGAACCTGGATTCACGCACAACGTTTTTCCGATGTATGTAAATCCACCAGATTCGTGAATATGGCCGTGAAGAGTTAATTTTGGTTGATATTTTTCAATGACTTCTCTTACAGCTTTACTCCCAACTGCAGAATAAAAAGGAGCGCCAAGAAGATGAACCACGCGTTTTTTCTTATCAAGTTTTGGAGCTGTATCAAGACCTGAATTAAAAGGTGGCGCATGTATTGCAGCTACGACATGATCAAAATCATTGACAGTTTCAAATTTCTGTTCCAGCTTTTTCTTTAATTCTTTCTCTGATAGTTCTCTTAGGGAATTCCAAGGAGTCGGATTTACATAATTAAAACTGATTAATTTATGGTAGACGTCTAAATCGATTTCTTTATCTGGATACACAACAAAATCATCATTTCGTAATACTTCATCGATTTTTTTGGAATCATCATTAGCAGGGATTATTATAATTTTAGGTTTATTTTCAAATGAAGTATTCTTGGCTATTTCTATCCATTCTAGCACTTGTGCAGCGTCTAGGTCCTCAAAAATTTTACGTTGATATGTAAGATCTTTTATTATTCTTTTAAAATCTTTAGTATCTGTAATTAAAGGTAATAATCCAAAATACTTAGCCCGTTCTAACAATTCATTTAATTCTTGCTTTGATGTCACATTGTAATTCTTACCTAAAAGAGTAGCTTGATATAAATTGGATTTTGCATCATGTATAATTGGTAAAATTTCTTTTGCGGAAAGATCTCCACCCATTATGGCGATATTTACCTTGTATACTTTAATCGCATTCAAAAATTTAAGCCAAACTAGTTTACTACCATGAATATCTGAAGCAAACAAAATTCTAATTATTGACAATCTTCATACGTTCCTTTTCTGGGAAGATAAATCAATTTAGCATGGAATTGATTGGTTATCACTTTGGTTTTGTTGTGAATTTATCTGTTTAATTCTGCATAAAAAAACAGATTTTTATCGATTTTAATTCTTCTTAAGCTTTATGATACAAACAAAGTGAAGTAATAGTTGATTATAGCAAAATCAAGTTATTTCTGAAGAATAAATTCATGTAGTTAACAGATTATGAATTATCTGATACCAGTCCAGAAGTCCTTGAATTTCAACATATTCTTCAGGGCCATGCCAATTTTTGCCCCGAGGTCCAAATTCTACCACTTGTACACCTGTTGGGGCATAAAACACTGCATCGGAACTCCCTGTCGCGATGTACAGCTCTGGCTTTTCGCCTACCACCTTTTCAGTCTCTTTAACGAGCGTCTGAACCAATTCAGAATTAGGATCTGTATATACTGGAGGAACCCTTGAGGTTGTTTCTCTAAGAATTTCACAATCAATATCTTTCATAGATTTCTCGAAAGCTACGAGAATTTCCTCTTCAGATACTGTAGCAGGTCTCCTAACATCAACTTTCAATTCACATAATTCAGGAATTTGATTGATTTTTGTGCCGCCGCGAATAATAGACGGCGTAACAGTCGTTGCCTCTTTCCCCAGTGTTTCGTAATCGAATAACTCTTGAGATGTTAAGTTAGTAATAAACTTTGCAGCGCAAAGGATTGCATTTTTTCCTTCCCATGGTCTGCTTCCATGACCTGGAATTCCATGAAATGTTAATTTTTGCGAAAAAATGGCTTTAGAGCCATAACATATCCTATTTCCATCCATAGGTTCGCCAAAAATACACCAGTCCGCAGGATATTTCGATACCAGAGCGCCAGTACCATTTTCACCACTCACTTCTTCATCAGAAACAAATTCAAAAATAGCTTTTTTAGTCAGGATACTCTCATTTTTGAGGAGTTTAATGATCAAAGACACCATAACTGCCGCAGCAGCTTTTGCATCTGCTGAACCGCGTCCGTAAACTTTTCCATCTTTTACAGTTCCTTTGCATCTTGATTTTTCGCTCTCAGGAACAACGTCCAGATGTGTGT
>NZ_JAHPYX010000279.1:0-5260 GCF_019058535.1 Candidatus Borrarchaeum sp. | reverse complement strand
GCATTTACTGGAGGTGCAGCACTTCTTGCAGCAAATCGAATTATAAACGTAAAAGATGTGTTTTGGTTGGAGGAATTAGGCATGCCTGAATGCCTTTGGGTTTACGAAGTAAAAGATTTTGGTCCATTAGTTGTCGCTATAGATTCACATGGGAACAATCTCTTTGCGGAAGTAAATAGCCATGTTAGAGAAAACGTAACAGAAGTTTACAAACAGTTAAATATAATTTAACTTGGAGGCTTAAAAATGGAACTTGATGAAATCATTGAGACTGTTGCTATAGAACTCCTGAGATCAGCAGTTACTAAACTTCCAGATAGTATTGAGAACACACTACTTAAAGCTTTAGAGGAGAGCAAAACTGCAATTGCCAAAACACAGTTACAAGCTATTGTAGATAATTTCATAACTGCAAAAACTTCAGTACGTCCCATGTGCCAAGACACAGGAGTCGTTTCCTTTTTCGTTAAGGTGGGAGAACAATTTCCGATTATTGCAGAATTACTAAACATACTAAGAAAGGCTACTATTAAAGCTACACGGGATATTCCCTTAAGACCAAATACTGTTGATCTTTTCAAGGGAAATACTGGCAACAATGTAGCAGATTACATCCCATGGATTTATTGGGAGATTGTTCCTAACAGTAATGTATTAGAACTCGTTGCATTTCCAAAAGGTGGAGGGAGTACAAACGTCTCAAAACTTGGATTATTGAAACCAGGAGAGGGGATAAAGGGGATAAAAAGATTTATTGTTGATTCAGTAGTTGATGCTGGAGCAAAAGGATGCCCTCCTTACTTCTTAGGGATAGGGATAGGAGGAGGAGAAGATATAGCAATGAATTTGGCGAAAAAAGCCTTGCTTCGTTCTGTTGGTTCACATAATCCAAACTTAAAGATCGCAGAATTAGAAAAGGAACTACTTAAAGCGCTAAATGAATTGAAAATAGGTGTTATGGGACTGGGTGAGGGTCCAACTGTTTTATCAGTCCATATCGAAGTTGCTGGAAGGCATCCTGCAAGTTTACCTGTTGGAATTGTCTTCAGTTGCTGGGCGGATCGACATGCAGGTGCTCAAATTGATTCAGAAGGTAATATAACATATCTAAGTTTTTAGGTTAGTTCTGTCTAATATCCAAAGCACTTTTCTTCTGAACTTAATAGAGTGCTCTCAATCAATATAAATCGTTTTTTAAAACGTTTTTTCAGTACTTCCCAGCGATAGATTTTTTAAAAATGATTGTGGGTTTTCATAAGAGACCAATAGCTATCTCGGTGGACTCATATGGATAAGGAGATGACAAGGCAAGACGAAGCGTGGAATGGCAAGGCAAACGAAATTAGAGAAAAAATGCGATATACAGAGCTGCTAACAAGAATTGTCAGTTGTTTTGAAGATCATTTGAAAACAGCAGTCGAGAAAGTCACACAATTACGCCCCCGTTTTATAACCATCAATGATATAACGAGCATTAGAAAAATGGGTCGTACAGGAAAAATACATCTTGTTTCAGTCAATCTCGGTACGGATGCTGGTTGCTTTACAACAATGATTGCACTAAAAATCTCTTCAAGCCCTAAGAAGGTCATTCAAGAAGCAGAGAACTCTCAGATGTTAACACAGAGACTAGAACAACTTCCTGCTGATTTTGATTATCTAAAGACGCCTAAATTAATCCACAGTGATCCAGAATCTCGTCTACTTATCTATGAGGGTATCTTTGGACAAACGTATACAGAAACGAAGATAGAGAGAACCTTTAAAGCCAAAACTGTGGGAAAACTCCTTGCGGCAATCCATGGATCACAGACAGACCGGATCGATGTGGATAAGTACAAGGGTTTGATGGGGTTAATATTGCTTGATTTGCCGCTCACTGATCAGCATAAGAGGGACATCGCTCTCGCAGTCGACTTCCATCTCAGCAAAATGAGAAATTCAATTGGTGGTAGCCTTATTTTTGCAGACTTTCATATGGATAATGTAATTTTCGGCCAGAGTATTAAGCATGACGATCTGGATTACTCAGTTCTTAAAGACATGTCTGCAGTGTACAAACAAAACGTTTACATCATTGATCCAGAATACATGTACCCCGGAGATAGTGATCGTTTCGAAGATATTGGAACTTTTTTTGCCTATCAATGTTTACAGGAGTTTAGACAATTTGGAACCATAAATGAGACTAGAAAGGATATTCTGACCTTTCTGTTAGGTTATAATCAGGTTCTAAAATTAATCGCGAGGAAAGATTTAGCGGATTTATACCCTCATGGTGTTCCGATTGGGTTCCACATGGCATACAACCTGTTCCTGGGTGCAAGGGAATTAATAAGAAAGGCACAGGGCGACGAAAAAGTGCTCCCCGAAGTAGAAGACAGAATACTTTTGGGAATACAACTTCTCCAAAATGATATCATTTAAAAGCATCTTTTTCAATAGTAGATACATAGTTTGCTATTGAACTTTTAAAACAATATTTTATAGATACGACCAATTCTGTCTATTATAACGACAACTCTGGGTACTAATTCTATCGATTTCTATTAAGATGAATATAGGCAACTTTACCTAACCAAAATCTAATTAAATAATAGTCTTGCTGTAAGCTATGAGAAGACATGAAGTTCAAAAATTACCTCATCGGAGGACAATGAACTAATGAAAGAAGACCGCCCTTTATTTACACAACACTTACATGTTCCTTGGAAAAACGCATATGTACAAAATAGGAATGGAAAACCAAAACTAAAAGCAGGAGAATGCGTATTCTGCAAACTCGTAGATAGAGACCCGGACGTAGTTTCGAATGAAGTATATAGAAATGATGTAGCCCTTGTAGCACTCAATCTTTATCCATATAACCCCGGTCACTGTCTCGTTATCCCACTATCTCATAAAGAGCATTTTAGTGAACTCACAGAAGAAGAAATATTCAATGTCTTTCGGTTGGCTCAAAAGTTCGTTAGACTATTAGAAGAACTCTACCACCCACATGGCTTTAACATTGGATTCAATGAGGGCAACGCTGCTGGCGCTAGTATTGACCATTTTCATATTCAGATAGTTCCCCGTTATAACGGAGACATAGGTTTCATGGAGATTTTAAGTGGTTCCCGCATTTTGGTTGAGAATGTTGATGAAACTCTTGAAAAACTACGAAAGAATGTCTACAAACTAAAGGATTACTAAACCTTGTTGTGAAGTTATTACTGAAATTTTATTAATTCTAGGCTAAGAAAAACTATCTTTCATTGAGCTCAACTTTTTTCAATTTGCAGGCGGAATGTTATTTTTTCATTCCCCATTTGTTGATGATGATTACTGCGATACTCAGCAATGTTTTATTTAAAACTCTTAAGAAAAAATAAAACTTGGCGAGAAACCAAAATTTTAACTTTAATCTCGTTGATAGAGAGAGTCACAAATTTATTTCGCTCGAGATATCGAGAGACATTTAAGGTTTCATGTTTCGTAAAAGTAGAGACATCAATAGGAATTTTGTCGATGGATGATATTGCTAAGGACTTTAACAAATTCAAAGGAAAATTTGTAGGAAAAGACAGTTCACTAAGAAAGATCAGTTGGTCTGAATTAGCTAACAAGTATCCTAAAATTCATACTTGTCTAAAAAAGCCGCATATATTTCAGCCCTGTGAATCAATCATACATCCAGAACACGGAGAAATCTATGTAGTTCCTGTTAACAACTTATTTTATCAGTTTATTCTTTACTGCCCAAAAACTGATGAACTCTGGGAGACCTTCACGACTAGTGATGAGTCTGAAACTTCGGAAACATCCGCCTAACTCGATTAAACTTCTAATCTCTCTTTTTTTAAATTAACCGAATTGCTTTTTCAAATAACTCAATTTCAATAAGAAAAACAAAATAAATTTTAAGTTTAAGCGTTCTAGAGAAAAAAGAAAGGATTTTTGTTAGTTTAAGGTAAAGGATATACGTTCTGTCCCCTTGGAAACTCTATGACAAATTCATATTCAATAAAGAATTCGCTTTTAGCCGGTACTTCTACTTCCCATTTATAAATACCAATTCGCGTTTCTTTAGGCTCTGGTTTCATGGATTTTATTTCGACCTCAACCTCTTCACTTTGTGACTTTGGTATTCTGTCATAAACTGTTATGAGGGAATCTTCTCGAAGGTTTTCGATCTTAAGTTGATACTTATAAGATCTAGTTGATTTCTTACCGACAAGCCCAGTTTTTTCAGCCTCACGCTCCATGAGTTTCTTTTCCGCTTTGATCGTTGGACTTACTCTAGCTCCAGCGTCGAATTCTTCGCTTGGTGCGATTTTTGGTAAATTCGTTGCTCCAATAAAATCCTGACCTTCAAATACTTTTGCTCGGCCTGGGAGAAGCGTCACATCACCGTTTGTAATTTTTAAAAGTTCAATAACTTCATTGCCGAGATAGGCATCCCAATAAAACTCACGTTTGAATTGCAACTTGTACGTTTGTGCTAAAAAGCCATGTGGTTCTCCATCAGGGGGAATCGTAACTTTCTCGGGTAATTTGAACACCTGAACTTCGCCTTCTGAACGCAGTTCAGCTTCTACAACTTTCAGATCTGGCGCAGGTGGAGGCATTAGGGCAGGTTCTTCCTCATAAGGTGCACCAGCAAGATCTTCATCCATTTCTTCTATTTCAGCCATTTTCTTTTCAGCTTCAAACATATCTCTTCTTGCCGCACTCCTGGGCTTTGCTACGTAGGGGGTCCCCAGATAGATATAGTATGGTTCTGGTTCTTGAATACTTGTGACATTTGTCGAAACGGTGCTTAGTGTTAAGTACGCATTATTCCATGGTTCGAATGTAGAATTCCTGACTAATACAAATTGCTCTACCTTGGCTGACTCTGACTCAAGAGTAATGTCATAAGTAGGATGCCAATATGAATCATAGATACGGTAAGTAACATCTAATTCAAAATCAGATTCTTGGTCAACATCGACGTTAACTACAATATCATAAAGTCGCTCAGTTTGCTCCCTAAATTGTGCATTTAACATTTCTAGTTGCGCATTTTTATCATCTATCTTTTCCTGTAATTTCTTAAGTTTTAGATCAAGGTCAAGCAATTTGGTGGAAAAATCTTGGAATACATAGGCTTCGAGAGTTTTTAATTTTTCAATGTCAATTTTACCCATAGCCCATCGTCTAAGGAAATGTTCTTCATGAGTTGTTTTGTTCCATAGGCTCAATAAACCTTCTTGTTGCTGTGCCAGAGCCGCTTTTT
>NZ_JAHPYX010000278.1:0-27193 GCF_019058535.1 Candidatus Borrarchaeum sp. | reverse complement strand
TGACCTCCTATCTTTATAATATTCAAGTCTGGGACAATTTTGACTTGAGGGACAACATCAATTTTCTCGAACAATCCCTTCCGAACTAGTGATTCTCCCTTTAAACCCGATTCAAGTTCACGGCGCTTTGTCATTTTGATCAACTCAAGATGAGACATTATTTTATAACTTATACGGTTAAGTCTTCGCTTTTTATATCAGGCAATATAACACTTGATATAATTGTTGTTATATCGATCTAAAAATGACTTGATGCTAACGATAACTTTATATGTTTGGCACTCAGATTATATCATGTGATATATCAATTGATATAACAATTGAATGAGGTGAATCATATGAAAATCTACGTTCGTGAAAGAATGAAAGTAAAGACTGGAGTAAAAGCACCAAGATTTCGAGTTCTTGCTGTCACAAATGGCTCAGGAACAGACGCCCAACTGAGTTTTCCCACAAGAATGCACCTTAGGAAAGTAGAACTTGAACAAATTGCTAAGGATGTCGGTGCTGAAATTGTATATCTCCAGCCGATAGCTGAGGCAGAACGAGGAAAAATGAAGTGAAGGAAAACACATGACGGCACTCACTGACGATGAGATCTTTGATGCGGCAATACAGATTATGCTTTTCATTGATCGTTCTATTACCATCCACTTTAGTAAAAATACTATTCAAGTAAGGTTTCCCACAACGCGAAAGTTGGCGGAGCATTTACAAATCCCACATTACTATGTACTTCCTTATTTCGCCACGATGGAGAAGGACAACCTGATTATAAGAGTGGAGCGGGTAGGCATCTCTACAACTCAAGCAGGCAGTAAAAAACTGATCGAGTTAATGGCCACCAAATATAAAGAAAAGACTGAATCCGTTATCGGAACTGCGCTTTTTGAAGAGATTCAAAACCGTGTAATGATTGAAGATCGAACACGAGACCTAACTCTTCCTGAATCAAATAGCGAATAAGGCTCAGAAGATGAGTATAAACACAAAGCAAAATCCCTTTGGCTCAAGAGCGAGCGTTAGTAAATCAAAAAAATGTTATTGAGACTTTAAGCGTTTAATAATTGGTGGCCTTCCTTTATACAGAATTCGCTGACCACAGTGTGGGCATTTTACGCCAGGCAATGCTTCTGTAAGGTTAATATCAACCTCTTGCTTGCACTTGTAGCAAGTGTACACCATGTAAGTTCACCATCACTTTTTCTTTCCTAACTCGTTATAAAGATTTCCTTAGATTCAAGTTTACCAAAATACTGTTTATCCCTTTAGATATGCAATCGAATTTCTTACTTGTATCCGATACGTTATTTAAGAAGTTATCAATTTTATATCATGAGATTCCTTAAACGCAATCTAGAGGCAATTATATGACCATACACGGATTTTTTGTAGTTGAAAGGGTGAGAGAAGCGTGTATCTATTATTATCGAGAGCCAGACAGCAACCTGAAACTTGATCACTCAACTATTGGGCCATTTGCTAGTATTATTGCAAATATTAGTGAAACATTCAGAGCAGACGGTAAAGAAAAACTGCAATTTTTTATCACATCAAATTATAAACTGTCATTCGATGTGGATCAAAACTTAATCTGTATTATTGTTGCTTCAGCAGATTACGATGATCTAGAGTTGATCTATTTAATAACACAAATGAGCAATGATATAAGAGCGTTTTGTTCTCAATATAACGATTTGTCGCAATTTCCAATTAAAAATTATATCTGGCAAGGGCATGTAAGGCATAGCAGTCCTGATAGGGCTTCAAAAACCATTTTAATGCGACTAGGTGATATTTTACAGGAACTTGATTTCTTGGTCAAAGATGTAGATCTATTGAAGACTTCCTCGAATTATGATAGTTCGAATTTGCCAGTAATTTCAGCGATGGAAACATCACTTGAACAGAAGATCTCGCAAGTTCGAGAAAAATTAAAAGAATTGCCCTACGTAGGCGGCGAGTTCTAAATTGATAACCTGCCTCCAGGTAGGGTTATGAGTATTGCTTTACTTATCTTATACGGTGTTTTCTACATCTACTTCTAGGACAAACTTAGTTTCAGTATGGCTGATAGCTTGTTCCTCTGTCAATGCGAGTGCGGTCAGTCTTCCAATTTCAGTAAATCTTACTGGAATACCTTTGTTGTCTCTATTTCCTGCACTAATCAATCCAGCATTCCTTAGAGCTACGAGATTCCAACGAATTGTCGATGGCGCTACGTTCAACTTTTCGGAGAGTATGCCGATCATTGCTGTCAAAGTAAGAGATGCACCATTCATGTTGGCAATTTCTCTAAGAATAGTCTTCTGCTTAGGCGTCAGATTGTCAAAAACAGTTGCGACTATTTTTTCTTGGTATTTTGAAAGTTTTTCCTCTAATATTTTGTTTTTATGTCTTAAGAAGTAGTGGATAGTCAAAATATCCGAAAGAATAGTTTCAATATCTCCAACAAGTTCAGTATCTGACACGATATCCAAGAAAAGTGTTTTTAGCGTTTTTATACGATGCCTAAATTCTATTTGTTCAGAAAAAACTAATTTTTCAATGGAGAACCAATTCACCCACTTAAGGCACCCCCAATTAGACCTCTTTTGAGTCTAACGGATTCTTAGTTAAGGGATTTTGAAAACATATGATACGGGGGGTTTTTTAAAGTTTTTGTAAATGATTTTTTGTATGCTATATACCTATATGATACTCTATGTTTAAGTCGCAAAAACATTTTGTATAGTTTGCGGAGGATTTCACTACAAAATTAAAAAGCACCATTTTTCAAAATAGTAATTAATTTTATCGAAATAGCGAAGGGGAACGCAAAGATGGATCTTCAACTAAGAATGTTACAAATCTTCTTTGCGAAAACCGGGAAACTCACGTAAAAAATTGCGATATTTGAGAAATATTTAAATATGATCTATGAGAATATTGTAATGTATCTTCAATACCCTACTATATATTCGCGATTTAGACTCTCATTGAATAAGAAATTCAAATGAGAATTTCGATAAAAACGAGGCTGTGTTCTCATGGTGGAGAGTACTGAATTAACTGAAACTAAATTTACACCGGGTGTAGCTATTTCTTCTCAAGAATGTATGGAATGCGGTTCAACTGAAATTGTAATGGACTCTATTCGAGGGGAGAGAATTTGTAGTATATGTGGATTAGTAATTACAGAACATGTGATAGATACTGGTCCTGAATGGAGAGCGTTTACTTCAGATGAACGCAATAAAAGAAGCAGAGTAGGCAGTCCAGTCTCATGCGTTGTTCCTTCTATGGGACTATCAACTATGATTGGGTGGGAAAATAGAGATATTTATGGCAACAAATTGTCACCAAAAAAACGTGCCCAAATCTATAGATTGAGAAAATGGCAAATACGAACAAGATCACAAGGTTCTTATGAGCGTAATCTCTCCCACGCTATACGCGAACTAGAAAGACTTTCTAGTCAACTTGGAATTCACAATGGAGTAAAAGAATCAGCGGCTGTCATCTATCGGCGGGCTATAGAAAAAAAGTTAGTTCGTGGACGTTCAATAGAAGCTATGGTTGCTGCATCTGTGTATGCAGGTTCACGACTTAGGAAAGTTCCTCGTACCCTGGATGAGATTGCCCAGTGTACACGTGTTAATAAAAAAGAATTAGGTCGTTGCTATCGTTTAATTCTTCGAGAACTTCATATTTCAATCCCCATAGCCAGTCCAGTTGACTTCATTTCTCGTTTTAGTGAAGAATTAAAAATCTCTGGAAAAACTCAACAACGTGCAATAGAAATTCTAAATCAAGCAAAAGAATTTGGAATTACTGCTGGTAAAGATCCAACTGGTCTTGCTGCTGCAGCATTGTATATCTCAAGCATTACTGAAGGTGAGAGAAGAACCCAAAGGGAAATTGCAGAAATAGCAAGGATAACTGAAGTTACTGTTCGTAACCGCTACAAGGAAATTGTTAGAGTACTTGGAATAAAAATAGCTGTCTAGATATTATATTAAATGGCATTATCCTTCTTTTTTTTAATTTTATTGGCGGGAAGTCCCCTTGCGCCAGCTGGGGGATGAAAGCCGCAAGGTTTTTATAGTGTTTTGCACAGAAGAGTTCTGAGAATATCGAGAGGAAAGCAGGGATACAAGACTCTTGATAGGAAGGCAGTATGGTGTGATTTTGAAACCTGAGGGTTGCTATCACAGAATGCCAAGTGGACAGGCTATTCTCTTTAGAGGGTAATCTGCGACACACAGCCGAACGTAAAACGAAAGTTTCCCGCAAGGGTTGGGAGGACTCGCAGGAAGCCCCATCTGAAAGGGTGGGGTAGTTCACTGAACATGTTGATACCATCGTTTATATTCCACTAATGCCCCTAATGTTCTAATAGCTCTTTCTGGTAGTGTATGAACTGGAATTTTGTTCCACTCTAAAAATCTTTTATATTTTTCAAATTGCTTAAATGTGCTTCCCAAGCAGGATATAATAGGTTTTTTACTGCTTTTCATAACTGCAACAAGTGTTTTGATTGTCTGAAACTCGATATTTGGACCACTTGGGATTGTTACGACAAGCACAGAATCAACTTGTGGGTCGCTTAGAATGAGTTTTGTTACCCATTCATATCTCTCCGTGTCAGCATCCGCTGCTAAATCAACTGGATTTGAAGGGGTACAATGTTGAGGTAAACTATGCAATTGTTCAAGCGTTTTACTGCTAAACTCTGCAAGACGTAAATCATTATTTTCAAGAGCATCTGCTGCTAAGACACCATGTCCACCACTATTTGTTATTATACCCACATTATTTCCTTTAGGTAATGGTTGAGTTGCAAAGCAATAGCAAATATCAAGGAGTTCTTCTAGATCCTTTGCAGTGATTACACCTGTTTGTTTGAACATTGCTTTAAATGATTCTACAGATCCTGCGAGAGACCCAGTATGTGATTTTGAAGCTTTTGCTCCTGCTTCTGTTTTTCCAACTTTGCTAATAATAACGGGTTTTGCTTTAGTAACCTCTCTTAGTGTCTTGTAAAATCGTCTTCCTTCTTTTACACCCTCAACATACATTCCGATAACTTTAGTGGTTGTATCTTGTTTTAAATATCCTAGAAGATCGCTTTCATTTACATCTACGGCATTTCCGTAAGAACATGTTTTACTAATTCCTATCCCCCGATATGCACACCATTCAAGTAGTGTTACAAGGATTGCTCCAGATTGGGATAACAACGCAATATTTCCTTTTGTTGGATATCCTATTGTCCTTTCACGTGGTACAAGAAAACTATTGATTCCAGAATAAGGATCAAATATACCAATACAATTTGGACCAATGATTTGCATTCCATACTTATGAGCAATTTTTGTGATTTCATTTTCTCTTTCAGTTCCTATTTCATTTCCTGTTTCTCCAAAGCCTCCAGTGACAATTATAATTCCTTTAATTCCCTTTTCTCCGCATTCTTGAACAATCTTAGGAACTTGTTGCGCTGTTAAAGCTATTATTGCAAGATCCACAGATTCAGGAATGTCTTTTATTTTTGAATAAACAGGATTATTCAAGATCATCTCTGCGAATGGATTAACAGGATATATACTACCCTTGTATTTCTGGAGGATCATGTTCTCTAGAATTATATACCCTATTTTTCCTCTATTCCTGCTTGCTCCGATTATAGCGATATTAAGAGGAGAAAAGAAAACTTCTAATGAAATTCATATCACCTAAAGTAGATATTACTAGTTCATATTGCATGTTTTACACAGTAATCTTATGCACGTTTTAGCCTTAATTTTTTATAGGATGATCTGATATCAAACTTCTATGTTTAAATTAACAAAATACAAGAAAATAGCGTTTCTTTTTTTCTTGGTTATGTTGTTTGTAATTCCAATATTTCTAACTTCATATCCAGATAATAACGCCCAAATTATCAAACTAGATATAATTAAACCTAAAAAAGTTCATGCAGGCAATCGGTTGAAGATTGAAGGAAGTGTAAAATATCTTGGACCTTTTAGTAGTTCTTTAGATGTCGTTCTTTTGGTGAATGGAACTCGAGAGCAGACTCGAAGGATTTTTATATCGAGTTATCAAACTATGAATATCTCATTTTTTTGGACGCCCGCAAGAAAAGGAGCGTATTTAGTTTCTTTGAGAATATATAATTCGCCCACCTCATTCAAGGAGAGCCCAGTCCTCACTATACAAGTTGATTCCATAGCAGGTCATCAAAAATATACCATGGCCTTATATCATTTTAATGTTCAATATGTTCCAGGATCAACTGCTATTGAAAATCGAGTTATAGAAGAATCGTTTTACCCACTCCTCAAAATGTATCAGCGTCATAGCACATGGAGATGTAATATTGAACTTAGTGGCTATATGCTCGAACTCTTGCATCAGAGATATCCCCATATATTAGATTTTCTCAAGTTTCTTGTGAGTGAAGGGAAAATTGAACTTATTGTAAGTCATTATTCAGAGCAGTTTTTAGTGGCATATCCTCGAACTGATATGGCAAAATCAATAGAGATCTCAGATTCATTGCTTGATTCCTTAGATCTCGTTCGCTCTGGATTATTTTTTGCACAAGAGAGCCAGTGGACACCTGGATATGCTGAACTGCTTAACGCGTACGACTATGATACAGTTGTCGTATCAAGTGATCCATTCTATAATTACTTGCATCAAAGAATGAAAATAACATCTCCACTTTACTTCTTAGAAGATAATTCAACTCAATCTCTTAGTGCTGATGAAAGGCAAGTAAATGTGCTTCTTTTTACAAAACCCAAACTTATCAATGATATAGAATTTCGTTGGTCTTGGGCTTATGATGGAGAATTTGCCAATACTTATACTTACAATAATGACTTTCGCTATGATTCATCAAGAGCACAAGCACATGAAAACAAATTGGAAAAATATGAGGCAGAAGGATACTATTTCGCTTTCATAAGCGAGATCGTATCATTGCTAAATGAGATGACTGACCCTGAAAGAATTCCAAAAATTCCAGAAGCAACTTGGGACATGAAGAAATGTAAAGGTGTTTGGCGATGGATGGGTGACAATATAGCTGATTATGAAGATGATGCCTTTGTAAGAGCATATACTTATCAGGCACGACAAGAGGCACTAGTTGCTGAAGTATTGCTTGAAAAAACCCGTGAAAAGGGAATAGATGTTTCAGATGAAGAACAAACGCTTCTCAACATTTGGAAGCAAATCTTACTTGCAGAGGTATCAGATTCAACTGGATGGTTTCCTTGGGAGATTGAAGTTAAAGAATCAATTAAACTTACAGATTCTGCTCTCATATTATTGGATAATGTAATTGCGGAATTGAAAATGAAATTAGGATATCAAGATAGTCTGTTAAAGGTAGATCCTTCTAAGAACACCATTTCAAAGGTTTCATCAATTAGTTCCCCGGAACCTACATCTACTCCTAATCTAAACATGAAAATTAAAGGCGGTCCTTATCAAATAAATTATACTAAGGGAGAATTTGGTGTAACACTCAATATCAAGATGTTTCTTGAAGAGAAAAGTACGGTTGAAATCAGATTTCCTGCCGAGAATAGTATCATGTATTCTCCCAGTCTGGCAGAGAACACATTAATCACTTTAAACCCGTCAGATATCCATGAAAATCCATATTTGCCACTTTCTAACGGTTTAGTGATAATTAATGGCAGTAAAGCCATTATAAAACATTGTGCCGAACGTCATATGGCAATGCAATGGAATCGCGACAAATATATCGTCTTTAAAGAAAATTCAGTCAGTGGGAATCTTACTTATTCATTCACGTTCGTAGAAGACATATTCTACTTCAATTTCATTTATATTGCAAATTCAATCAATGTCTATCCACATTTGATTGTTTAATGCATGGTTTCAAAAAATTATGAACAAGGCCTTCTTGTATATTTTATTTATGCGAAGTATGGGTGGTCAACTGTTGATAGTTTTATGGACAAATCTTGCCAAATGTAGTCAAATATCTCGTTTGAGACAAGTATTTCGTGGTGAAAGCTGATGAGCTGGGTTCACCTGTTACCCGCTAATAGAAACGCTGTCTTTTTATAGTGGGTTACCCTAGAGTATATCTGCCAGTAACTGACTGGACTCACACATCACCACCATCCTCACTTGGGAATGATCGCAGTCATGACCTCTCTAAAGCAAAGTTATCCACTCAAACTCCCACAAGATACTATCTTACGCCACCAACTGGATATATTACGGGATCTGGTTCTACACGCCGCTCAACTGTCCTAGCGGGGACACCATTCACGTCCTTCTTCAGACTGTGAGTGGATAGACCTTGTTACTACTTGTCTATAGTTGTAAAGAAATGTCTATGATGAAAGGAACGGTGTCTATGGTACATGCGGATATTAACAAAAAAAAAGACAATCTTTCTCTTCTTGTTAGTCATTTTGTTTACAATATCGATATTTTCAACACATCTCTCAGATGCTTCTGCTAGAATAACTGATTTACGTGTAATTAAACCAAAAAAAGTTCATATGGGCAATCGTCTAAAGATTGAAGGAAGTGTACAATATCTTGGAACTGGTCTTCGTTCTTTTTATGTCTCACTCATGGTAAATGAGACTCAAAATCAAACTGAAAAGATTTCAGTAGCGAATTTTCAAACAATAAATGTCTCATTCTTTTGGACACCTGAACGAAATGGAGTATATACAATTTCTTTGAGACTGTATAAATCGCCTTCTTCATTTGAGGAAAGCATCCCTCTCAATATTCATGTTGATTCTATCTCAGGTTATCAGAAATATACTATGGCACTTTACCACTTCAATGTTCAATATGTTCCAGGATCTACCACGATTGAAAATCGTATTATTGAGAAATCGTTTTACCCGCTCCTTAAAATGTATGAGCACCATAGCACGTGGAGATGTAATATTGAACTAAGTGGCTACATGCTCGAAATTTTATATCACAAATACCCTCAATTATTAGATCTTCTAAAGAACCTGGTGAATGAAGGACAAATAGAACTTATAGTGAGTCATTACTCTGAGCAGTTGTTAGTAGCGTATCCACGAACAGATATGGCAAAATCAATAGAAATTTCAGACACAATACTTGATTCTTCAGATCTCGTTCGTTCTGGAGTATTTTTTGCACAAGAGAGCCAGTGGACACCTGGATATGCTGGATTGCTTAATACCTATGATTACAACACCGTAGTTGTATCGAGCGATCCATGGTATTATTATCTTCCGAATAGAATGAAAATGAACTCACCACTTTTTTATTTAGAGGATAACTCGTCACAGTCTCTTGGTTCTGATAAACGACTGTTAAATGTGCTTCTTCACAAAAAGGATGGAAATGTTAATGGTATAGATTACCACTGGGCTTATGCCTCTGATGGAGAAACTGCTAATACCTTCGCTTATCAGAACAATTTTCGATACGATTCTCAAAAAGAACAAAATCACGAACAAAAATTGAGAAAAATTGCAACAGAATATCATTTTGTTTTTATCAGCGAATTTGTTGCCATGTTACGAGAAAAGAACGTTGAACAAGAAAAAATCCCAGTCATCCCAGAAGCAACTTGGAAAATGAGGAAAAGTGAAGGGGTTTGGCTATGGATGGGTAATAATAGCGCTCGTTATGAAGATGATGCCTTTATTCGAGCATATACGTATCGAGCACGACAAAAAGCGCTCGTAGCCGAATCATTACTTAAGATAACGAGAGCAAAGGGAATAGATGTCTCAGACGAAGAGCGAATGCTTCTCAACATCTGGAAGCAAATCTTACTTGCAGAGGTATCAGATTCAACAGGATGGTTTCCATGGGAGATTGAAGTTAAAGAATCTGTTCGTCTGACAGATTTAGCACTAGAATCTCTGGATAATGTAATTGCGGAATTGAAAATGAAATTAGGATATCAAGATAGTCTGTTAAAGGTAGATCCTTCTAAGAACACCATTTCAAAGGTTTCATCAATAAACAAACCTGTACTCGTTCCTACGCCTCCATTACATATAACTGTGAAAGGCGGTCCTTATCAAATTAATTATACTAAGGGAGAATTTGGTGTAACACTCAATATCAAGATGTTTCTTGAAAAGAAAAGCACAGTTGAAATCAGATTTCCTGCCGAAAATAGCATCATGTATTCTCCTAGTCTGGCAGAGAACACATTAATCACTTTAAATCCGTCAGATATCCATGAAAATCCATATCTACCGCTTTCTAACGGTTTAGTGATAATTAATGGCAGTAAAGCCATTATAAAACATTGTGCCGAACGTCATATGGCAATGCAATGGAATCGCGGCAAATATATCGTCTTTAAAGAAATAGCTGCCAGTGGGAATCTTACGTACTCCTTTACTTTTGTGGAGGCTACCGTTTATCACTTTACTTTCGTTGATATAGCAAATTCAATTAATGTCTATCCTGTATTGGTTATTTAGCTTGTTTTTTCCAAAAACCGCATCGTGGACATCTCTGAATGCCATGAGAGCTTAGTATATTCATCTGATACCCACATCTAGGACATGAGAGCCCATCATTCATTCGTTTGGATAAATCTTCCAATACTTCCACCGCGCGCGGGTAATACATGGATGTTACGGGTTGTTTACATTTATAAATATTTGCTTCGCGCGTATCCAATTAGACGAAAAAATCTATATTATTTTCAAATATCTGTGTAAATAGTACTATATTTTTAATATCTATCATCTCACTGAAAACCTACATTGGTGTTTCAACTATTTTGAAATGAGAAAAAGTGGAGGTAATTTCTTGATTATTGAGAGTATTGAACGTCCGTCCAAAGATATAATCAATGGATTATCAAAATATCCAACGGCTTTATTATCTGATGCAATGGAAAAAAGTCAGGCTATGCATAGTGAGATTAAACCTGTTATACCGATAGAAAAGGTTGTTGGTCCTGCTATTACAGCAAGGACAATGGTCGCTGACTATTTGACGCCTGTTGCAGCTATTGATTATGCTGAACCGGGTGATGTACTTGTTATCGATGTCCGAGGCCATCGCGATACAGCGATCTGGGGTGGGTTGGCTTCAACTTCTTGTAAATCCAGAGGAATCGTTGCTGTAATCATCGATGGTGCTATAAGAGATGTAGCTGAAATAAGAAAAATTCAATTTCCTGTATTTGCTCGTGCTGTAACTCCAAATGCTGGTGATTGTTCCGTACTTGGAGATATTAATGTTCCAATTCAATGCGGCGGAGTATTAGTAAATCCAGGTGATATTGTCGTAGCTGATACTGACGGAGTCGTAATAGTGCCAGCAAATAGAGCCGTTCAAGTTCTTGAAAAAGTGAAAAAGCAAGAAGAAATCGAGGAAAAGATTCGGCAGTTAATGTCACAGGGTCTTTCCTGCTATGAGGCATTAAAAGATGTATGTGGAGGATTTACAATAACTGTAGGGAAAGATGTGGAAATTCCCTAACAAATATTGAAATTTGTGCGTAATTAGACATGTCCGCGTCCAAGACGTTCATGTGCGCCAGTCAGATGAAGTGCAGACTGTGCCGATAACAAACTTATATCTCCAGCCAGTGCCGCTGCCGCGACAATCTCTGCAAACCTTTTTCCCATTGCTCCTGGTGGATCACCGGGACCTTGACATCCTATTATAGCAAGTGCCTCACTTTGAGTTGGTAACCCTGTACCTCCACCAAATGTTCCGGTCTCAAGGGAGGGTATGGTAACAGCTATATATAGATCCCCGTCTTCTGTCACCTCTGGAGTGACAATAGACATGCTTGAATCTGTTATATGCGCTGCATCCTGACCTGTAGCTAAGAAGATGGCTGCAATAATATTCGCCACATGAGCATTAAATCCTAAAGTTAATGCCTGTGCTCCGCCTAAAAATAATTTTCGATAGGCAAGTTCTGCTATACTTTCAGGAGTGGTTTTTAATACATCTTTTACGACTTCTTTCTTCAGGATAACCTCTGAAATCACAGTTTTACCGCGTCCTAGTATCCAATTAATTGCGCTAGGTTTCTTATCTACACACACATTACCTGATTCACTGATTAATTTTGCATAGGGCTGTTCTTGTGTTATGAAATCGCAAGCAAATCGAGCACCTCTTGTTACAGTATTCATACCCATTGCGTCATAAGTATTGGCACGAAAACGAAGGAAGACAGTTCTTCCAACTATCCAAGGTTCGATATTTATCAAGTTTAGGAATGGATCAGTATCATCAAAAACCTTGACAATTTCTTGATGATTTTCGCGTACCCAGCTTATAAGTTTATAAGCATGTTCTAAGTCAGGAACTTTCAAAGCAGGTGCGCGAGTAATTCCATCTCTAATAATTTTAGATTTTGCCCCGCCACTTCGCGTAATAGCAGTACAACCTCTATTCGTACTCGCTACGAGTGTACCTTCAGTAGTGGCAAGAGGTATATAAACTTCTTCATCAATATAATCGCCAGTGACTTTAAGAGGACCTGCGATGCCAATCGGAATTTGTGCACAACCTATGGAATTTTCTATATTTCTTTTTGCAGTTAAATTCATGTCCATAGAGTAGTTTCCGATATTCTTAAGCGATATGTCTCTCATCTTTTCTAAAACTTTCCTTCTGATTTCTGAAGCTATATTAACGTCATTTCCAACGTGTTCTTCAATCCTGTAAAACTTGATTTCTCCTTTGATTACTTTATTAACAATTTCATCCATTTTTTTCCCCTCAAAAGCGTCTAGACTAGAAATAGTCGTCTTAGGGATATAATTGGTAGATTATTCCAACCTTATAAACTTGTTTCATTTCTCATTAGCAATAAATCACATGCAAACTTATCTCATGTCATCGAAAAACTAATCATATTAAACTTAATGATTAATTGCGTCAAATGCGGATTTCATGCAACATTATAAATGATACAAAAAAGTGTTATAGTGTAAAAACAGAACAAAAGCTTAAGGACAAAAACAGTTAGAGGAAGAAAAATATGAACAAAACCAAACAAGCATATGATCTTGGATTTAAATACGAAAAAGAATATTATGGCTGTTCCCAATGCGTGTTATTAGCGATTCAAGATACTTTTAATTTAGAAAATGAGACGGTCTTTAAATCTGCTTCTGGCCTTGCTGCAGGGATTGGCTTGCTGGGATCGGTTTGCGGTGCATTAACAGGTGGCGTAATGGCATTAAGTTTAAAATATGGTCGTGATTTACAAGCTTTCAAGGCAGGTGATCCAGAAGGTAAACGTCTCAAGGCTTATGAAAAAGCAAGAAAGTTGTATAAACGCTTTGAAGATGAATATGGAAGTGTTATCTGCAAAGATATTCAAAAGAAAATTTTTGGTCGTTCTTATAATTTGAATGATCCGCAAGATTTTAAAGAATTCGAAGAGGCTGGCGCGCATGTTGATAAATGTCCTGGTGTTGTTGGAAGAGTTGCGCAATGGGTTGCAGAAATAATACTCAAAGATAATGAAAAATAATTTCTCGAAAAAGGATTAACAGCCTATTGCCATAATTGAGGGATTGACAATGAGTTTTTTTAAAATGATTACAACAGAGATTGATGTTTTGTTGCCCACCGTACGAACCATAGAGCAAGGTAAAAGTGCTGATTCCGATAAAGAAAGCAAAAAATACTTCGATGAAGCCGCAATCGTGTTGTTACACACAGAAGATATGAAAAAATTAAGTGTAGAAAATAATAAACCTGTTAAGATACGTACGAAATATGGTGAAGTAGTTGTGAAAGTAAAAGAGTCAGAAGAAACTAAGGAAGGCATCGCATTAATTCCTGTTGGTCTTTGGGCTAATATGACGATGGGAAATTCAGTTCAAAGTAATGGAATTCCTCTTTTGAAGAATATTCCTGCAACGATCGAATCGACGGATGAATCACCAGAGGATATACAGCATCTCACAAGCATATGAGCTACCTCGTGCTAAAGCATCGCGGCTTCCTGCTTCAACGACAGACGCGATCCCCTTGCGGGTTACGGAGGTCTTATCTCCACAGGCGTAAATTCCCTACGCCCCGTAGGTACTCATCAAGAGTATGACCTATACACTATATAAACACAACTACAGCAATTCATCACCACGCTGAAGCTGTGGTGCTTTCTTGCTTTTCTTCATGTAAAAGCCCCGAAGGTAGGTACACTGACATGGCAGATTCTATATTAATTAAGAACGGATATGTTTATGATCCTATTAATAATATCAATGGAGAAACTTTAGATATTTCAATTAAAGATAGGAAAATTGTAGAAAAAGCATCTGCAAACGCTGAAGTCATAGACGCATCGAATATGATTGTCATGCCCGGTGCGATAGATATTCATACGCATATAAGTTCTCAAACTGTAAATTTTGGACGAATGTTTACAAAGCCACCTTCACAGCCTCTTTATACAACCTCTCAGATTGGTCATGAATATATTAAACAAGGGTATACGCTATTCATTGAGGCTGCAGTTGCTGCTCACTTGGCAAGGCACACACATTTAGAATTTCAAGATATCCCTTTTGTTGATAAGGCATTTTTAGTTCTTGTTGGCTCAGATTCTCACGTGATGAATTTTCTAAAAAAGGACAGAATCGAAGAGTGTGCCGCTTATCTTTCTTGGCTTCTTAAATCAGTTAAAGGATATGGATTAAAGTTAGCAAATCCTGGCGGGGCCGAAATGTGGGCTTGGGGAAAAGACACAGATTCGCTCGAAAAACAAATTTTAGGCTATGAATTAAATCCACTTGATATTGTTACAGGTCTTGTAAAAGTCAATGAATTGCTAAATTTGCCACATTCTATACATATTCATCCAAACCAGGCAGGGCGTCCTGGTAATATTGATACAACAATACAAACGTTGGAATCTATTCAAAATATTGAAAAAAGTAGTCAGGTAAGCAGAAATCAATTAATTCATCTTGCTCATGCTCAACTTCACAGTTACGGAGGCCAGGACTGGGAAAATTTTGAATCAAAAAGCCAAACTATAGTAGATTATATGAATACACATGAACAGGTTGAACTTGATATTGGCCAAATTACGTTTCATACATCAACTGCTATTTTTCCAGATGGAAATTATGCCTATTATCTTGCAAAAATGGCAAATAATCGATGGATAAGCCATAATATCGAGTTACAAGGGGGTTTTGGAGCAATTACCCTTAATTTCTCTCCTGAACACTATATTGATGCCATAAAATGGACCATAGGACTTGAAATTGCGTTGCAAGTGACTAACCCTTGGCAGGTTCAATTATCAACAGATCATCCTAATATGGGTCTAGTGACTGATTATCCGAAGGTTATTAGTTGGCTGATAAGTAAACTCGCTAGAGATGAGATAGTCGACACGCTTCATCCTGATGTTCAGACTAATGCGATACTCCCACACCTTGAACGTGAATATTCACTTCTTGAAATTGCTATAATCACTCGTGCTAGCCAAACGAAGTCATTAGGTCTCGACATACAAAGAGGTCACTTAGGAATCGGTGCCCTTGCTGATGTAGTTGTATATAATTTTGATCCAAAAGCCAATGATCCCTCTAAGGAGTACAAATTATTAGAAAAGGCGTTTTCACATGCCGAATATGTTATAAAACGCGGCAACCCAATCATAAAAAAGAAAATAATAGATCCAAATGTTTTCACAGGATCAACGCTCTGGGTGGATGCAAAGGTTAATGAAGACTTAGGAAACATGACGTTAGAAAACCTGGAGAGTAAATTAGAGCGTTATTCTTCAATAAATACACCCAATTTGTACGTGGATTCTTCCTACCTCAAGAACTCGGAAAAAATAATGATACAGAGCAACCTATAACTGATATTTATATCTATGATCTTAAAACTGCATTTCTTAGTCTTTTTCATTTTTTAACTTCTTTTTACTCCTTAAAAACGAATTTAGTGCTTTTTCTGTGTCTCCCTTTTCGGTTAAATGACGTATTTTAATGCCTTTCCTGCTTTGCAAATGCTTCTCTATCTCTTCAATTTTCTCTTTTAACAACTTTTTACATTCTTTTGGTATTTCTGGTATTTCTTCTGGCGGTTTTTTAACTAATGGCTTTTCTTCTTTCTCGTATTCAATTATCCGTGATAAATCAATCTCTTTTGCCTTTCCTATTAACTTCTCAAAGGCCTCTTTCCAAGCATTCATCCATGGCACATCTGGTATCTCCGTATATTTCACTTTGGTTCGTTTTACTTCAATCAGTTTTTCAGGACAAGCATTGACACACGCGCCACAGAAGGTACAATCCTCTTCCCTTACGCGTATCTTGTCTCCTGTCTTTTCTTCGATGTCTTTTGGGATGTACCAGCACGATTCGTCCACCGGACAGATATTAATACACGCTTTACATGCCGATGGATCACATTTTTCAAGATTATATACCGCTATAGTGCCCTCAAGGAATTTGGAGTCTTTCATCACTTTGGGATAATCTAAGTCATCAATAGTTTCTTCATCGAACTTACATTCAAGAGCGTCTTCAGGACAGATTATCGCACATAAACCACAGAACACACATTTATCTTGGTCGATCATGATTAGGGGAACGGTTCCTCTCTCAAACTCTCCCGTAGCTACCTCTACTACAGGCCCCATCTCTATGGCGTCGACTGGACAAACAATCTTACATAATTCACAGCCTATGCATTTTTCAATTTTTAGCTCTAGATTTTTGGTTTTCTTCTTATCGTCAGTCCGTAGATGTTTCCATTTGTATTCCATTTCTTCTTCTGTTACATCCATATCAATTTCTGGTGAATCTGTGCCCATAAATATCACCTAATTCTCGTTTCTGTCACTAATTCGGCGCCAACTGGCTTAAATTGCTCAATTTCATCTACAAACTCTCTTATTAATTTTGAGAGTTTTTTGCCTTCACTTGCAGATACGCTCACAATTTTCACGCGTTTTGAATTTATACCTACTACTTCTAAAATTTCTTTAAGCGCATTAATTCGTCTTTCGGCTTTCATAAAGCCAGTGTTATAATGACAATCTCCAGGATAACATCCCATAATGAGAACTCCATCTGAACCTTTTTTTAGGGCTTCTAAAACGAAAACTGGGCTTACTCTTGCCGAACACATCACCTTTATGATTCGAATATTGGTTGGATAATTTGTTCTTGAGATTCCAGCGTTATCCGCGGCTGCGTAGGCGCACCAGTTGCATAGGAAACCAACTATCAGAGGAAATTCACTTTTATTTTCAAGAGCCGCATCAACCTGAGCGAGTATTTGTTGATCAGTGAAGTTTCTTATCTGAAGTGCCCCTGTTGCACAGGCAGCGGCGCATGCACCACATCCTCTGCAAGCAACTTCGTCAACTTCAATACTTTTATCTGAATTCACTTTTATTGCACCATAGTCACAGACATGTTCACAGATTTTACAAGCAAAACACAAATCCGGATCTATAACTGGCACAAATGGATCTAATTCTACTTCTCCTTGGGATAAAGTTGTTGCTTTAAGTGCTGCTGCGCTTGCTTGTGTTGTTGAACTTTCTATAGATTTTGGAGAATGGGCACATCCGACTACATAAAAACCTGGTATTTGTGAGTCAATTGGTCGGAGTTTGGGATGTCCTTCTAAATAAAAACCATCTTCACTTCGAGGGATGCCAAGGATTGAACTCATTTTTTCAGCATCTTTTGGAGGAGTAAGTCCAACCGATAAGACAACCATATCTGCCTCCACTTGAAGATGTTTTCCAATATCAGTATCATATACGTTTAATGTAAGTACCTTATTATTTGGTAGCTCTTGAATCTCAGAAGGTTGTCCACGAACAAATATGACTCCTTTTTCTCTCATAGTCTGATAAAATTCTTCATAGCGTTTTCCGAATGCCCTGATATCTATGTAGCAGATGTATATCTTTACAGAGTCTCCTAAGCGCTCTATTATTGAATTTGTTTGTTTCAATGCATACATGCAGCAAACTTGTGAGCAATATTCATTCGTATTCTTGTCACGTGAGCCCACACATTGTACAAAGACTACAGTTTTTGGGGGTTGACCATTGGAAGGTCGAATGATATCTCCTTCTGTGGGTCCAGAAGGACTAAGCATTCTTTCTAATTCTAAAGATGTTAAAACGTTGGAATATCTGCCATATCCCAATTCTGGGATTTTATGTGCATCAAAAGGCTCATAACCCGTGGCAACTATTACCGCACCAACTTTCACATCGAAGGTCTTTGGTTTTTGGTCAAATCGGATCGCGTTCCTCTCGCAATAAGCTTCGCAATTACGACAGCCTATGCAACTGTCAGGATCAATTTTGTAGATAAATGGGACTGCTTGAGGAAATGGAATATATATAGCCTTCCGCAAACCTAACTTTAGATCAAATTCATTGGGGACTTCGACAGGACAATTTGGGACACAATCTCCACAGCCAGTACATTCGTCAGGATCCACATAAATGGGATTTCTTCTAATTTTCACGCTAAAATTCCCTATACCTCCCCTTACCTCCAATACCTCAGAGTTGGTATACAACTCAATATTTGGATGCTGGTAAACTTCAACCATTAGTGGGGCAAGAATACAGATCGAGCAATCATTAGTTGGAAAGACTTTATCGAACATTGCCATATGACCACCGATGGTCGGCTCTTTCTCGACTAAATGCACTTTATGTCCGAGATCCGCCAAATCCAACGCTGATCGTATACCCGCGACGCCTCCTCCAATAATCAAAAACTCATTTTCAACGGGGATCTTGATGGCGCTGAAGGGTTGCAATAAGGTTGCTTTTGCGATGCCCATCGCAACTAGATCAATAACTTTCTCCGTAGCACGGTCGGGGTCATGACTGTGAACCCATGAACCTTGTTCTCTAATATTTACTATTTCCAATAGATATGGATTTAGTCCAGCTTCTTCTAGCGTCTTTCTGAAGAGAGATTCATGTAGATTTGGTGTACATGCCGCTATTACAATTCTGTCGAGTTGATTCTCAATAATTTCCTCTTGTATTAACTTCAGTCCAGGATCTGCACACAGAAATGTATCCGCTTTAATAAAGATGCCCATATTCGTGAAATGATCTACGACTTCCTTGATATTAATGACCTCAGCTATATTCTTACCGCAATGACAAATGAACACTCCAACCTTTGGATCCGCTTTCATACTTAACCTCTCTTATAATGCCTTTTAGTCTTGATGACGCTTTGTTAGCCATTCTTAGTGCACAATGGGTGATGTTTAATCATTATAGTAATTATTCTCGATTTCTCTTAGCCTTCAATCTTTAAATGACATTCGATTTTGGCACCTGAATGTTCGTTATAAATATTGCAAAATACTATGAGGATTATTTTCACTAATCTTTAAAATGACAGATGCATCTAAATTATAAAATTCTTATAGTGTTGCTTGAAAGGTAACTTTATTCAATACCCTTGCGGTGCATAAAGTGTCTACATAAATCCATTGAGGTAACAAGAATGTCTGAAAAGAAGCGCCTAAATGCAATGATGATTTATAAACTGCTCCCTCAAACTAACTGTCGAATTTGCGGCGAACCAAATTGCATGGCATTTGCAGTTAAATTACTTAACCGTTCAGTAGAACTCAAGCAATGTACACCGCTCTTCGAAGAAGAACAATATGCAGAAAAGGCGGAAAAACTCAAAGAACTGGTTGCTCCACTTGAACTGGCGAAAGAAACTGGGATCATTTTAGAGGAAGAAAAATGCATTGGATGTGGTAATTGTGTTGTTTGCTGCCCAGCGAATGCAGCTATTGCGCCAGAAACTTCTGGGGGCAAAGGCATCAAAGATGAAACAAATCCCGATCTCATATTCATTGTGGAAAAAGGTGTAGCAAAAATCTGTAAGCTTGAAAAGTGCCGTAGATACGAACCGCCTCGAACATCATGCAGGGTTTGCGAAATTTTATGCCCAACGAAAGCAATTGAAATACTTCAATGAGTTGATTATATGTCGAAAGAGATCTCTGACGTGATATGTCCAGGTTGTGGAGTTCTCTGCGACGATATCAAGGTGAAGCTGGAGGATAATACAGTTGTAACAAACTATAATGCGTGTTCTAAAGGTAACGCGAAATTTCTTGATATCGCCTCTAATAGAATCCTTAATCCAACAATTATGACTGATAAAACCACTAAAGAAACTGATTTAGACTCTGCACTTTCGAAAACAGCAGAAATATTGATTAATGCTGACTCCCCCCTCCTCTATGGCTGGAGCGCTACAACTTGTGAAGCACAAAGGCTTGGCATTCAACTTGCCAAAGAATTGAAGGGGATCGTAGATAGCACATCTTCATTCTGCCACGGCGTAACACTTTCAACTCTCATAGAGAACTCGTGGAGTACTGCAACTCTTGGTGAAGTCATGAATAGGGCTGATGTGATCTTATATTGGGGTGCTAATCCTATAGAATCACATCCAAGGCATATGTCACGGTATAGTACAGTACCACGTGGTATTTTCAGACAAGCTGGAAAAGATGAGCGAACCGTTGTTGTTATAGATATCCGTAAAACACGAACTGCTAACATCGCAGATCGTTTTCTTGAAGTTGAACCTAACCGAGATTTCGAACTAATTAGCGTTATGCGTTCTCTTTTGAACGGATATCGTCCAAATATAGACACTGTAGCAAATATTCCTTTAAAAGAAGTAGACCGACTGCTTGAACTAATTAAAGAAGCGAATTTTTGTACGATATTTTTTGGCTTAGGGTTGTTGATGAGTGCAGGAACATATCATAATATCTCTAGTCTTCTTTCATTTGTTGCCGAACTCAACCAATTTGCCAAAGTCGTTGCTATTCCCATGATTGGTCATTACAATATGATTGGATTTAATCAAGTATGCAGCTGGTTAACTGGATTCCCTTATGGCGTAGATTTTCGTAAAGAAGATCCCATGTTTAATCCTGGTGAAACTACAACTGCAGAACTATTACAGAAGAAAGAAATTGATGCAATGCTATGTATTGCTTCTGATCCAGTTTCTACATTGCCTTATTCTTTAACCTCTTACCTAAAAGAGATCCCCGTTATCACGATGGAGCGCCAAATGACACCAACTACACGAATTTCAAAAATCGTCATCCCCGTAGCTCTGTCTGGAATTGAGGTTAGCGGCACCGCCTATCGAATGGATTCTGTTCCTCTTTATATGAAAAATATCATCTCTCCACCAAATGGCATTTTATCTGATGAAATGATTCTGACAAAATTGTTGGAACTCGTTAAAGAAGCAAAATGATTTTTAATGATTCTTAAATCACAATAACGGATCTGGCTGTTTGTGTTCAACTAGTTTTGGCAACCGTGCTCGTGTCACCAATAATTGGGAGTCTATTCTCACAATTCTGTTAGCAATGATTTTTTTCCCTTGTTCAGTTAACGCAAAAACTGGAATACCTACTCCAATTTGAAGTAATGCGTTTGGTCCAATGATTTCTCGAAGTGCTTTTGATGCACATCCCCAGATAAGATCGCATCCCTTTGCTAAAACTGATGCTTGATTGGGAGAAATACCAGTCGTGTGAACTGCTAAGATTGTTAACTTAACATCCAATTGTTTTTCATATTTCTTGAGTAAAGGAATTTTTTCAGCGTCAATTCCAGCAAGAGTTACTGCAACCTTATTAGCTAATGAGAATGCTCTTTTCACTCCTTCGACCTGATCTATTACGGCTGTCTTTGGGTTTAATACGATTCCACCTTTATTTTTCAGTTGATTTATTGTCTCTGGGATCGGTGATGTCTTTACCAATCCTGTCATTCGAGCTCCAATTCCCTGAACTAGTTCTGGTGACTTCACTAATACGGTTCCCGCACCATCACACGCACACACCGTAATATCTATCAATCCATTGTGCATCGCATCCCTTAGCATCTCTGATGCTCCAAATGGCACATCCCTCCCTTCATATTCTAGCACTCTATTTTTTGTAAAAAAACCAAACTCTTCTATTTTCATTTCGACGCTATCACGAATGCTTTCTGGAGTCTCTTTTACCCCACCATAAAATTCATGTCGTAAAGGGCAATGAGTCACTAAAGGCTTTCCAACATCTATAACTTTCCCGTTCTTTATGACAACTCTAGCTTTTGCAACTTCAATTATATGTTCATCTTCACTCATTTTATCATGTCTCCGAAAGAAGGCCCCCCAACTTGTTGGGGGGATGAATTGCGTGTGTTACTTGTTTCACTTTCACGATACTCCCTAATCTTTAAATACGGTTTTGCAGAGATTCTAAGTAGAATTGAGCTGAGGTAACACTCGCCAGTTCTCACTCTCATCATCATCATCATCAGGGCAGGGACTGCCCGTAGAGCCTGTTTGACGTGTCCCGTTGGGGAATGGATGATTCAGGAAGCCAGCCTACTTGTAGGGTGGTAGTTCACCATATCACCTAAAGAAAAATAGTTAGTTCATTTAAATTGAGGCGTACTTCTAGCCAGAAAGGATTTTCTTTGATCTTAAAATCCAATCTTCTACGATCTCTTGCTCAATATCAAGCATATGTGTAAGTTGGTTACTATCAGATTCAACTAATTGTTGTAATGTGATTATGTTTTCTTCGATTAATCTGTGATTTACTTTTCTAGAAATCCCTTTAAGCAATGTAATCGGATAAAATTTCTTCTCTTCGATTATCGATTCCAAATCGTACCACGCAAGTAGTTCAATCCCCCTACAATTGCAATATCTTTCAGCGTGTCGCGTGAACTTCGTATTGCCAACAATCATGGCGGATGTTATAGGATGAGAATTCTTTCCATCTTCATATCCTTCAATTACATCTTCTAATACAGCTCGAGTATTCCTGCAAACATCCAAGTCCGTAGGGGTATGATGATTTACATGATGTTTTACTTCTACGAGCTTGGTTTCTGTACCTTTTCGTGCAATTGCATCAATTTCATGTTCCACACATTTTCCTCGACAAATACAATTGGGAGTGATTGAATAACCCACCTGCTCCAATAACAACTGGATATAGAGCTCAAAATCAGGTTTTGAACGGAGAAGAGAGATTGCCTTACGTAAATTGTTTCTAAACGGTATGATTGTTTTATATGGCTTCAAATACTCATTAAACAACATTTCAAGAATTTTTTTAGTTGATATACCATCATAACTTCTATTTTCAATCTCGCTAGCAATTTCTTCTGCTGTTTTTCGATCAACCTCTCCTCCACTTACTCGTAAGCATGTTTTGACAATTTTTTCTCTGTCAAAATCTTGTTTCGATCCATCAGCCTTTGTAACATATTTAAATGCCATATTTCTCACGACCCAAGCCCCGACCCTTCAGGGTGGGATAATTGACTTTTAACCTTCACATGATCTTCAGCATATATATCGTTGCGAGTTTTTTCCGCGTAACTTGAACTGATGTCTGCTTACTCTTCTTTCAAGTAATTACATAAACTACTTTAATAAATTCATTGCAAGAACTTTAGTTGAGGTGAAAAAAATTGTGCGAACTTTCAGTTTTGCTGGATAAAGATGGTGACTCACAACAAATTGCCAAAGATGTTGTATACGCACTTCAAAATGGAGATACATTGCTTGTTAAAGATATTTTAGGAACTCCAACAGAAGTTTCATCAGCTATGATTACAAAAGTGAATATTGCGAATGAAACTCTTACACTTATAGCCCATCCATTAGTCGGGCAGTTCCTAAAATTTTTTGCGCTCTTAACAGATGAATCGAGTATCTCAGATATAGAGCACGCCTGGGCCCAGTTGAAGAAAACAGGTGATGAACTGATTAAGAAAAAACAAAAATAGTCAATGCTTTCTTATACAAGAAATTCGATTAAAAAGAAAAAATTATGGCATCCCCTCTGTAGGGTGCCACCTCTATTTTCCCCATGTACTTTAGTTTAAGAAATGCTAAGCGACTGCTACTCGTGGGATAGCAACTGGAATTTCTTCTATAGTTTCCAATAGTTTACAGCACTCTTCACAAATATTGTTTAGACAAAACTCCTCTGGCACATTTTTGCATGGAAGTTTCATTTTTATCACACAATCGATACACATTTTTCCAATAGATGAGATATCTCATTGTATGGTGAGTTCGATTATTTAATGATTTTGATTATTTTCTAACTATAAAATAGTATGTAATTTTTACTATATAAGACTTGTGAAAAGATTATCCACAACTTTTAACTCAAAAAAAGGTAAATTTCAACTATACAGACAAAAAAACAGCCGTTATGCAAGTAAAAAATAAATTTAATAATGATAAAATAATGATTCATCAATATATAGTATAGGGCAATAAAAAATCAAAAAAAAATTGTTATTAATTGTTATTTCTTATTTTACTTGAATAACAACAATTTTTTGCGATATTAACTTACCTGAACTAGATTGAAAAATAATAAATGATTAGTCTTTAAATAGCGAATCGGTCTTGTCTTCAATAGAGAGAACCTATGAAAGCTGAGACGTCGATCAAATCAAACTAAAGTTAGATGTGATATTATGATTCACCCAACGGATCAAAGATATCTTGTCAAAGAATTAATTCCTTTTTTCTCAGAAGAGGGTTTTTTAGAATATAAATTAAAGGTTGAAAAAGCGTATGTACGTGCTTTAAATAAAATTGGAGTATGTCCGGAAGAAATCGCTGATGAGATAATTGCTCAAACTGTCACCGCTCTTGAGGTAAAGCAAAAAGAAGCAATTCTTAAACATGATATAAGAGCACTTGTTGAAGTTTTGAGAGACAAGATATCAACTCCTGCGAAACCCTATGTACATCTCGGTCTGACGTCTTATGATGTTGTAAACACAGCACAGGCCTTACTCATTAAGGATGCTACAAAAAAAGTTCTTCTTCTTCATTTAGTCGCATTAGAACTTGAACTAATAAGACTTGCAAAGGAAGAAAAGAATACCCTCCAAATCGGACGTACTCATGGACAGCATGCCGAGCCAACAACTTTCGGAAAGGAAATTGCGGTATTTGTAGATCGAATAGGGCATGCAATTATTCGTATAAAGAATGCAAGTGATAACTTAAGAGGGAAATTAAGTGGTGCTGTTGGTAGTAAAGCCTCTTTAAGCTTAATTCACGATCCTGATGAACTTGAGTCTATTTTTATGAAAGAATTGAGTTTAAACGCATCACCAATCACGACACAGCGATTACCTCCTGAAGAACTCACGAATTACATGTGCCAAATCACAATTACTTTTGGAACCATTGCTGACCTTGCAAACGATTTACGGCACCTACAACGTAGTGAAATCGGAGAAGTAGCAGAATATTTTGAAAAAACACAAGTTGGTTCCTCAACTATGCCTCAAAAAAGAAACCCAATCAATCTTGAAAATATTATTTCTCAATATAGAGCAGTTATGCCCCATATTATTACAGCACTATTAAATATAGAGTCCGAGCACCAAAGAGACTTACGTGATTCTGCTTCTACACGCTATATACTTCCTGAAGTTCTAAATGCATTTGTTCACTCTATCAATCGCTTAATCCGAGTAATAAAGACTCTGAAAGTCGATAGAGGACGAATGAAAGAGAATTTAAAACTCAATCGGGATTTTTATTTAGCAGAGCCTGCATATGTCCAATTAGCGTTGCAGGGAGATCCACAAGCGTATGACAAGGTACGTGAATTGACATTAAAAGCGCAAAAAGAAAATAAACCATTAAGCAAATTGTTAACGTCCGATCTACTTGAGACAATTGGGGATTACACAGGCACATGTAAGAAGCAAGTGGATAAAGTCACCAAATACTGGGAAACTAAAATCAGTGAATTAGCAGATACGTAAAGATCTGAAATAATAAAAAGAAGGGATGAAATCTCCAAAGATTTCTTCATATTAGTTAAAATTTCTTTATATCAAGAGATTTCTGTAATACTGCTGTATTTATTTTACCTGCACTAACAGATTTGCCTGTTCTAAGACTTGATAAAACAACGGTTGCTGGGCTGAAAAGTCCTGGATCCACATTGAAGAAATCGAAATTTGCCTTCTTAAAAACATCATAAAAGGGTTCACCGTAGTCTTTTGATGCAGATGATGGAATTTTTGTGACAAATGCATTTAGGTCATCACTTTCATCATCGTTGACTTCGTAAAATGTTTTACCCCCGTATAGTATCATATCATTTGTTTGGCTCATTGCTTTTTGTTCATCTGGGTTTATAGGAGCTATTGGTGCTGTTCCCGCTCCATATGTAACCTTTTTCGGATCGTATCCTAATGAAGTCATCTTATAGATCCCCATCTCCACTACACGCCCACTTACTTGTACTGAGCCCGCCATAGAATTTGTTGGAGCCACAACCATATGGCATCGGTCTGGCGAAACTCCACAGTTCTCAGCAACAAACTCCGCTTCTGCTTCTCCGGGCAGGCGTTCTTTCATTGGCTCCAAGAAAACTACTGCAACATCAGCTTTATCTTGATAATCCAATTGAGAGAATTCATAATTTGGTAAGAGTTTCTTAGGTTTGAGTGCTGAGGCTCTTGCTGGTCCAGAGGCATATCCATAGACTTTTCCTTCTGAACCTTTGATTTTCCATCCTGCTAACTGTGAAGCTAAAAGTGCGATGGGAGGATTGTCAGTCACTACTGTTATTGCTGGAAGAGTGTTCCCTTCTATATCAGTTGTTGTCACATTAACTTTTCCTAATCCTCCAAGACATACCTCTGTCACATATCTTCCCGCTAGAAATCCACCTTTTGCTTCTATTCCGCAATCAATAACGGTTGCACCATTGCTAAGTTCAGTAAATGTTACATTTATTAATTCAGATTTCTTATCCATTTTTTTAACTACATCTAACGCAAGCTTATTGACACTAGGCTTATTCATTAAAATCACCTACGCATTAATCAGATGCCTATTTGCTTCTTTATTTAAATAGATCTCCCCTTTGCCCTTTTCTGCTATATCTCCACTAAATTTTAGGAACGGTCCTCCAATTTCCTTTTCTTCATCAATGACAGCCGATGCTACCTCATCATCAAACTTAAATGAAGGCAATAGTTCTTCAACTTTTCCGTGAATGATAATCTTTCCTTTTTTCATTTCTGCGCCAACACGCTCTGCTACAAGATTATGCAAAATAATCAGCCCACCTTGCATATGTATAC
>NZ_JAHPYX010000027.1:0-9796 GCF_019058535.1 Candidatus Borrarchaeum sp. | reverse complement strand
ATACAGATCTTGGCAGAATTTCTATTGAGCACCTTGTTAAAGATTATGAGAAGTATTCTCCGCTCTCTTGTAATTGGGATACTGACAAAACAACATATTTCTCTGAAATTTCAGAAGTTCATGCTATAAACCCCAAGCAACTTGGACTTAAATCTTATGAAATTACAACCAAGACTGGGAGAATAATTAAAGCTACAGAGGACCATCCTTTCTATTCCAAGAAAGGCAAGACAAGGGCAGGCAATTTAAAGATTGGTGACTTCGTTGCTGTTTATCCCATCGAAATTCCTGAAATTGGTGGTTGCCCACCAGTTCTCACAGAGGAACAAGTTTTGGAAGCAATACCCGAAAATATCTATATACAATATACTATTAATGAACTAGCAGAAATGGAACTTCTCGACATTCCTGCAGGAACAAAGAAACAAATCTACCTGGCAAGCCTTGTCGGACATCTATTCGGTGATGGCTCATTACTTATCTCTTATGAGGGAGGACGTGTTGTTTTTCGGGCATCTGATTATGAGGACATCCTTTCTCTTTATGATACTGTTACAAAGCTAAACCTTCAACCAACAGGCATTCAAGAATTTCAATCTCGTGGTATTCCTATCCAACAAACAGATGGAAATATATTGATACCTGAAGGAAAAACATATTTCTTTGAAGTAAGGCGAAAACCGGTTGCAATCGCTTTTAAGGCGCTAGGTGTACCTGTTGGTGACAAAGTAACTCAAGAATATCGTCTACCAGAATGGTTATTTGATGCACCAAAAATGGCAAAACGCGCGTTCCTACGTGCATATTTTGGTGCTGAGCTATCAACGCCCAGATTACACATAAAATCAAAGTCTAAGTTTAACCAACCTATTCTTAAATTTGCCAAGATCGAAGGGTTACGAGTAGATAACTTTATTCAAGATATCAAAACCCTCCTTGCTGAATTTAATATTGAAATCTCATCTATTTACACCGAAAGTGGTAATTTACGAAAAGATGGCAAATCAACTATTATCTATGCATTAAACTTCGCCGCAAGCGATGAAAATTTACTTGCTTTATATAAGAAAATCGGATATGAATTTGCACGAGCCAAGGAAGAACTTGCACGACTAACTAGTGAATATATAACTGCAAAAAATACGGCAAAAGCAAAAGCCACTGCTCAACTTAGTCGTGCAAAAGAACTCCGAGAACAAGGATTAACCTATGAAGCTATAGCTAATGAAATCAACCATGAATCATGGCATACAATTGCATCATGGATTCGAAATGAAAGAATTGCGGCAGGGCTTCCAGCAAGTTTCCCTGAATTTCCAAAGTGGATGAAATCAGCTACTGAAGGATTAAAAAATGGATTTGTGTGGGACACGATAGTTAACATTGAAGAAATTGATCTTGAAGTAGCTTATGATATAACCATCAATGATGATAACCATAATTTCATTGCAGAAGATTTCCTAACCAGAAATTGTCCACCCTACAACGCCGACTTCGACGGCGACGAGATGAATCTCCACGTACCGCAGAGCGAAGAAGCAAGAGCAGAAGCCAGAATTCTTATGCGTGTTGAAGAAAACATTCTCTCACCAAGATATGGTGGTCCCATAATTGGTGCACTTCAAGATTACATATCTGCGGGATTTCTTCTTACGAGAAAGAATGCGTTCTTCACAAAAAAGGATGTATGCCAATTATTCTATGCGGCAGGATTTAAAGACGACCTTCCGCCTCCTACGATACAAAAACCAGTTAAATTATGGTCTGGAAAGCAATTATTAAGTACACTAATACCTTCTCTCCTCAATTTAACACTTACCTCAAAAGCATGTATTAAATGCAAGGTTTGTGAAAAGGATGACTGCCCTAATGATGCTTATGTAATCGTCAGAAACGGAAAACTTATGTCTGGAGTTATTGACAAAAAGACACTGGGAGCTGGGCAAGCCAATTCTTTGCTTCACAGAATTGTAAAAGATTATGGAAGTCAAAAAGCCAGAGAATTCCTTGATTCCATTACCCGATTATTATTAGAATTAATTACATCAAAGGGTTTTACTCTTGGTCTTGATGATGTTGATCTTAGTGCCGAGTCAAAAAACATGATAGATGGAGTTTTAAACAAGGCAGAAGAACAAGTGGATGAACTTATTAGAGTATATAGACGAGGCGAACTAGAAAGACTTCCTGGACGAACTCTAGAGGAAACGTTAGAGATGAGGATCATGCAGGAACTAGCTGAGGCTAGAGACGATGCAGGTACAATTGCTGGGAGAAATCTTGGGCTAAATAACCATGCAGTGATAATGGCTACTACTGGTGCCAGAGGGAGTAATTTAAATCTCGCCCAGATGACAGCTTGTGTTGGTCAACAGTCTGTACGAGGTGAAAGAATCCATAGGGGATATAGAGAACGCGTATTGCCTCATTTTAAGGAAGGTGACCTGAGCGCAACTGCGAGGGGTTTTGTAAAAGCAAGTTATAGAAGTGGATTAACTCCTATCGAATTCTTTTTCCATGCGATGGGTGGTCGGGAAGGCTTGGTAGATACAGCAGTTCGTACCAGCACTTCAGGTTATATGCAAAGACGATTGGTAAATGCTTTGCAAGATATAAAGAACGAAAATGATGGAACTGTAAGAAACGCAATCGGTCAAATAATTCAATTCGTTTACGGTGAAGATGGGGTTGATCCTGCGAAAAGTGACCATGGGAAAGCAATGAACATTGACGTGATATTTGAAAAAATCCTTAGTCAAAGGAGGGTTGAAGAATAGCGGCTAAAACTAAACTCTCAGCTGTAGAGAAAAAATTGAAAAAAATTGAAGAAAACGATGAACTTCCTCTTGCAGTAATTAAAGAACTAAGTGCAAAATTAGAAGAAACTGAAGTAACTAAAAAGGAATTAGACTTACTTATCGAAGAAGCGAAAAAATCCTATTCAAAAGCTTTAGTGGAACCAGGAGAAGCTGTAGGTACAATAGCTGCGCAATCAATCGGTGAGCCAGGCACGCAAATGAGCATCCCTGGGACTGAAAAGGTAATCGTGAAAAGTAACGATTATGTGAACGTAGTTGAAATTGGAGATTTCGTAGATAACCTCTTCTCTAATGCCGAAATTACCGACCATATTGGTGAAAGCGAAGTGTTAAGTCTAGAGTATGATGATTACCGTGTGCCTTGCATTGGTCAAGACGAAAAAACACATTGGCGAAGGCTAAGGCAAGTAAGTAGGCATCCTGTTAACGGTGAACTACTAAAAATCACTACTAGGTCGGGAAGAAAGATTGAGGCTACCCTCTCACATTCATATCTTATGCGTGATGAAAATAAAATTATCCCAGTAACTGGAAGATCTCTTAAAGTGGGTGACAGAATTCCTCTTATAAAACATTTACAATCTGATCATAATCTAGAAAGCATACCAGTCGAACGATATATTCCTAAATACGAAGCGTGGTATGGTTCAGAATTTATTAAAGCTAAACGATCTTGGGATCGACTTGGCAGTCATTGGAAAGAAGAATATAATGTCGCTTATACTGTCCCCGTTAAAGAAGACGGCCTGCGAATAGCATTCAAAACCAGAAAGGCAGAGATGCTAACAGTAGGTCATGTTTATCCCAAAGCGTTTTCAAATACAGATATTCAAATCCCTGAGATATTCCAGTTGAATTATTTGTTTGGATGGTTCATAGGTGCATATATTGCTGAAGGATCAAATGCTGGAAATTACGTTTCAATCACTAATATTGACGAAAATTACCAAAATCGCACACAAAGGTTTGCTGACGAACTTTCAATATCTTGGCGGTTAATAGAAGAAACTGGGGAATTTGGACCAAGTGTATCCGTATGCTTATCATCGTCGTTGTTAGCGAAACTTCTAGTACGAATGTGCGGGAAGAATGCACCAGATAAATTTATACCAGACTGGGCGTTAAACGCACCGGAAGAGTTCGTTTCGGGGTTACTCCAAGCATATTTCGATGGCGACGGTAGTTTTTCTGTAGAGCGAATGCAGATTCGCGCAACCAGTAAGTCTAAGGACTTGCGAGACGGAATATGCTTATTATTGTCGAGATTTGGAATTTTCGCTTCGAAACAAGAAGATGCTGAACAGTATAATTTAAGGATCCCTGGGAAGTATGCGCTTGTCTTTAAAGATAAGATTGGTTCGATAATTCCTCATAAAAGAGATATATTAGACCAAATGGTAACAAGTGAAGAAAATAAAGAAATTACCTATGACATTATTGATATGATTTCGGGTTTTGGTAAGATATTAAACAACCTCCGTATCAAGTTGAAAATTGACGCCCACTCTTCTCTAGCAGCAAGTATTAGAAAATATACAACTAATCAAGTGATCGGTAGGCAAACCCTAGCACGGTATGTAACATTAATAGTTGAGGAAGCAAAGAAAAAAAATATTGATATAAGCAACGAAATAAATACGTTACAGCGAGCCCTTGAGAGCGATGTGATCTGGGATCAAATAACTTCTATAGAATTAGTGAAATCTCCCACTTCACTAGTATACGATTTCTCGGTTGAACAACACGAAAATTTCACTACGGCAGAGGGCTTAATAACTCACAACACGTTAAGAACTTTCCATTACGCAGGAGTCGCTGAATTGAATGTAACGCTCGGACTTCCTCGACTGATTGAAATTGTGGATGCACGTAAAAATCCTTCAACACCCATGATGACAATTTTTCTAGATGATGCTCATAAAGAAGATGGAATAAAAGCCCGTGAAGTGGCACGGCGTATTGAGGAAACAAAAATAGAGAAGGTAACTTATGATATAGAAATCAATCTTAGCAATATGCAAATTGATCTGAAATTAGATCCTGATCTAATGGACGATAAAGGTTTAACTGCGGAATTTATTGTAGAAAAAATTAATAAACTCAAGAAAGGAGATGCAGAACTCCAGGATGATTATACGATTATTGTCCGACCAAAACTTGATAACTTTACAGAGTTACAAAAACTTGCAGAAAAAATTCGATCTTTACCATTGAAGGGCCTCAAAGACGTCAAAAGAACGGTTATTCGAAAAGAAGAGGAGGAATTTGTCATCTATTCTGAAGGTACAAACTTATTAAATGTCCTTCGTGTTTCAGGCGTACATCCCATGCGGACTATTTCTAATCATATTCATGAGATTTCAGAATGCCTAGGCATCGAAGCAGCAAGGAACATTATTATAGCAGAAGCTATAAATGTGCTTGAAGAACAGGGATTAGATGTCGACCTAAGACACGTTATGCTAGTCGCAGACCTTATGACAGTCACAGGCGAGGTCAGACAAATTGGTCGTCATGGCATTAGTGGTGAAAAAGCTAGTGTTTTAGCAAGAGCGGCTTTTGAAGTAACTGTGAAACATTTACTAGAAGCAAGCACCCGAGGCGAGATTGATCATTTAAAGGGAATAACTGAAAACGTGATTATCGGGCAAACAATATTGTTAGGGACAGGGGCGATAGATCTTATGATGAATCGAGAAGGGAAAAAAAAGGCGAAGGAGGACAAAGCATAAATGGCAGATATAGCGAAAAGTATTAAAATTGCAGTGCGAACGGGTAAAACTATATTAGGGGCAAAGGAATCTATTAGAGCTGTCAAACATGGAGATGTTAAGTTAGTAATACTTGCAGCAAACGCCCCCTCATCAATAAAGAATGATATCATTCATTATACTAATTTGTCAGATCCTAGAATTCCAACCATGGATTACGAAGGATCTAGTTTAGATCTAGGGTTTGTTTGTGGTAAACCGTATCTAGTATCAGTTGTATCGGTTCAGGAACCAGGTGATTCAGATATTCTGCAATTAGTGGAGGACAGTAATTGAGTAGCGTTAAAATTACAAGCGATGAAATAAAATATATCGCACTATTTGAAAACATTACAGGTGCCATCACGAAAGATGTAGTTATTGATGATGATCGGTTGATTTTTGTGGTGAAAGAGGGGGACATAGGGCGAGCGATTGGCAAAAGAGGAATAAATATAAAAAGAGCTAAGGACATGCTACACAGAAATATTGACATAGTTGAGCATGCTGAATCCGAAGTCGAATTCATCAAAAATACCTTAGCGCCAGCCAGAATCAAAAGTGTGAGCATCTCAGAAAAAAAGGATCGAAAGGTAGCAATAGTAAACGTAGAACCAAAGGATCGAGGCATCGCGATAGGTAAAAATGGAAAGAATGTTGCACGCGCACGGCTACTTGCAAAAAGATACCACAATATCGCAGACGTAATTATCTCTTAAGATGGCGTAGATAACAAAGGAGTGATTATAAAAATGCCAGGAAGCAAGTCACCAAAAGGAGAATTTGCCGCAGGTTTATTAACACGCAAGAGAAAGAAATTCAGATGGAAAGATCGTTATTATAAACGTAGACAATTAAAACTTGATATTAAGGCAGATCCGCTAGAAGGTGCGCCACAAGCACGTGGCATAGTTTTGGAAAAAGTTGGGATCGAGTCCAAACAACCAAATAGTGCCATTCGTAAATGCGTACGTGTCCAATTGATAAAGAATGGAAAACAAATAACCGCTTTCTTACCTGGTGACGGTGCGCTACTTTACGTTGATGAACATGATGAAGTAATCGTAGCGGGCATCGGTGGGTCAAAAGGTAGAAGTATGGGTGACCTTCCAGGTGTTAGATGGAAAGTCACTCAAGTCAATGGCGTTTCATTGGATTCGCTGATACTGAAGAAAAAGGAGAAGCCTATCAGGTAATTTATTTCATATTCTAATTTCAAGGAGCCAGAATAACATTGTCAGAAAAAAAAGAAAAAAAAGAAAAAAAAGGAAAAAAAGTAACTTCTGAGATCCTTCTATTCGGTAAATGGTCTACAGATGGAATTGAAGCTGAGGATCCAGGATTGAAACGATACATTTCCTTAAAACCTGTAATCGCACCACATTCTGCAGGCCGCCATGAACACCATCGATTTAGAAAATCACAGGTTTCTATTGTAGAACGATTCATAAACAAATTGATGCGAGGCGGACGTAATACTGGCAAAAAAATGAGGATAACTAAGGCTGTTATGGTAGCTTTTGAAATCATTCATTTAAGAACTTCAGCTAATCCCGTTGAAATTCTAGTGCGCGCAGTCGTGAACTCAGCCCTTCAAGAAGAAACAACTAGAATCTCTTATGGTGGTATTGTATACCATCAGGCGGTCGATGTTGCGCCTCAAAGACGTGTAGATCTTTCTTTACAGTATCTGGCGCAGGGAATTCAAAAGGCAAGTTTCTCAACCGTGAAATCATTTGAAGAAGTTATTGCAGAAGAATTAATAGCAGCAGCTAATAATGATACAAGAAGTTTTGCAATTAAAAGACGCCAAGAAAAGGAGCGTATTGCATTGTCTGCTCGCTGAGTTAAAAGTTCAATGAATGCAGACATTCAAAATTTTTTGGCAAGAAATAAAGATAAATTATTTCACCAGCTTGTTATCTCACAAGCTTTTTAAAACGAAGGTTTGAAATCAAAAACAATATAATAATATTTTATAAAAACAACATACTCTATATATTAAAAATTATACCTTCCAGAAGGTATAGCATAGAAAAGTTAGGAAAATCCGGAGGAAAGGTTTATGTCAAAATCTGGAAAGCCGCATATGAATTTGGTGATTATTGGACATGTTGATCATGGCAAATCTACGCTTGTAGGACATCTCTTAGTTTTAATGGGAGCCATTGACGAACGAACTATTGCAAAGTACGAAGCGGACGCCGATAAAATCGGTAAAGGAAGCTTCAAATACGCATGGGTATTAGACAAACTTAAAGAAGAAAGAGAGCGCGGACTGACTATTGATATCGCATTCTGGCAATTTGAGACGCCCAAATACTACTATACGATCATAGATGCCCCGGGTCATAGGGACTTCGTTAAGAACATGATTACTGGTACTAGTCAAGCTGATGCCGCAATTTTAGCCGTTTCATCCCGCAAAGGTGAGTTTGAATCTGGGATCGGCAAAGGCGGCCAAACTGTCGAACACTTAGTACTAGCCGCTACGCTTGGTGTTGATCAATTCATTGTTGCCGTTAATAAAATGGATGCAGCAGATCCTCAGTGGGATGAAGATAGATTCAACGAAATAAAAAGTAATGTTGAGAACGTCTTCAAACTTATTGAAAAAGAACTAGACATGAAAATTACGCGCTTCTACATTCCAGTATCAGCTTGGACTGGCGATAACATAACAAAGGCAAGCGAAAATATGGGATGGTTCAAAGAACCAACGATTCTTCAAGCTTTAGATCAGATGAAAATTCCACCTCAGCCAACTGATAAGCCCCTAAGGATTCCAATTCAGGATGTCTATACAATTACTGGAGTAGGAACTGTTCCCGTCGGTCGTGTTGAAACAGGGATACTCAAAGCAGGCGACAAAATCCATGTTGAGCCAGTCTCAAAGGTGGGTGAAGTAAAATCAATTGAAATGCATCATGAACAGATGGAAAAAGCGATGCCCGGCGACAATATCGGATTTAATCTCAAAGGAATTGCGAAAGCAGAAATTCGTCGTGGTGATGTAGCAGGAGATCCAAAGAACCCACCAAGCGTTGCAAAGGAATTTACTGCACAAATATTTATCTTACATCACCCAACAGCGATTGCTGCAGGATATACACCCGTTATCCATGCACACACAGCTCAAGTTGCATCAACGTTCTTAGAACTTCAGGCAAAAATTGACCGCAGATCTGGAGAAATAGTAGAGGAAAATCCACCGTATCTAAAAACAGGTGAAGGCGCAATCGTAAAACTCGTCCCAACGCGTCCATTATGCATAGAAGAGTACGCTAGTATTCCACAGCTTGGCAGGTTTGCTATAAGAGACATGGCTAAGACAGTAGGTGTAGGAATCGTAAAAAGTGTAACAAAACGTTAATAGCTTTTTTCTAAGGAAGCCTGAGAAGGCTTTCTATATAATTTTTATTAGGTTAGTAAAAAAGAGGCATAAAAATATGGTACAGCGAGCACGCATCAGATTGCTAAGTAAGGATACCAAAGAACTTCATCAAATTTGTGATCAACTCAAAGAAATCGCTCAGAAGACTGGGGCGCGAATTAATGGTCCGATTCCACTGCCAACGAAGAAAATAAGGATCCCTGTAAGGAAAACTCCTTGTGGCGAAGGAACACCCACATGGGAGCAATGGCAGATGAGAGTTCACAAACGAATTGTTATCCTCGATGCAAACGAACGCACTATGTCGCAAATTATGAGGATTAGGGTGCCCGATTCAATCTACATTGAAATAGAACTTGTATGACCTACCTCACGCTAAAGCTGTGGTGCTTTCTTGCTTAATTAAACTGTAATCTTATTCTCACGTTTTGCTTTATGTTCATTTTATAACTATTAGCTATTTCTTTACTTTCAAAAATCTCAAATCTGCTACTTTGTTTTTCATAAATATTAAATGCAGATAAAATCAGAAAGAAATGGTGGGTCCGGCGGGAGTTTCAGATCAGAGCATAGCTCTAAATCCTTTGAACCCGCGATCTCCGCAACTCTCCCTTCTTGAGGGAGAACTTATCCGGCTCCGCAGGCATACGCCTTAGACTAGTTTTATCTAAGTCGGCGCCCGATCCAGGCTAGACTACGGACCCTTGGAATGTGTGATATAGTTAAATTGGGTTGTTAACAGTTATTGATTTTGTATACAAATATCGACACCTATAGACAGTTCTTTCGCGAGCAAGGGTTTTTGTGTGGTATGTGTGAGGCGTGGTGTTTAT